>JASHQP010000088.1 GCA_030039095.1 Streptosporangiaceae bacterium | reverse complement strand
CAGCCCAGCAGCCTCCACGCGCGGCGCGCTTCTCCGGTCGCCGCCCGCCGACGCAGACCCTGATCAGCCTGCGCCACGGCAGGGCCCGGCTACGCCGGGGGGAGGAATCCGATCCGGTCCCTGACCGCGGCCATGGTCGGGCCGGCGACCTTCCTGGCGCGGGCGGCGCCGTGGGCGAGCAGCTGGTCGAGCTGGGCCTCGTCGGCGAGCATCTGCTCGGTCCGTTCCCTGATCGGCGCCAGCGCGCCGATCACCACCTCGGCCAGGTCCTTCTTGAGCGTGCCGTAGCCGGCGCCCGCGTAGCGCTGTTCCACGGCCGCGACGCTCTCGCCGGTCAGGGCCGAGTAGATCCGCAGCAGGTTGGTGACCCCCGGCTTGGCCTCCTCGTCCGCCCGGATCTCGGTGCCGGTGTCGGTCACCGCGCGGCCGATCTTCCGCCGGACGGACGCCGGGTCCTCGAGCACATCGATGATCCCCTGCGGGGACGAAGCCGATTTGCTCATCTTGATCGCGGGGTCCTGCAGGTCGGCGATCTTCGCTACGTCGGCGAGGATGTAGGGCCGCGGGATCACGAACGTCCGGCCGTACCTGCGGTTGAACCGCTGAGCCAGGTCCCTGGTCAGCTCGAGATGCTGGCGCTGATCTTCGCCAACGGGGACCTCGTCGGTCTGGTACAGCAGGATGTCGGCGGCCTGCAGGATCGGGTACGTGAACAGCCCCACGCTGGCCGTGTCCGCGCCGGATTTGGCCGACTTGTCCTTGAACTGGACCATCCTGCTGGCCTCGCCGAACCCGGTCTGGCAGCTGAGCACCCAGGCGAGTTCCGCGTGCTCGGGCACGTGGCTTTGCACGAAGACCGTGCAGCGGTCCGGGTCCAGCCCCGCGCCGAACAGTTGCGCCGCGGCGATCCTGGTCCGGCGGCGCAGCACCGCGGGGTCCTGCGGCACGGTGATCGCGTGCAGGTCGACGACGCAGTAGAACGCATCGTGGCTGTCCTGCATCGCCACCCACTGGCGCACAGCACCCAGGTAGTTGCCGAGATGGAATGAGTCGGCGGTGGGCTGGATGCCGGAGAGCACTCGGGGTCGGGACATGCCGCGAAGTCTAATTACCCGCGGGG
Source organism: Streptosporangiaceae bacterium (assembly GCA_030039095.1). The sequence continues at coordinate 5,181 of JASHQP010000088.1, read as the reverse complement.
GGCTCCGCCCCCCGCGAACCCCCCAAAAGAAACCCCACATCCGGCGGGTTAACCCATAGAGCTTCCGCGCGGCTGCGCCGCGCGGTCAGACGCCGTTGCTGACGACCGGCACGATTTCGGGAGCCCCAAGCCTGATCGCGTCGGCGTCCTGGTCGGTCTCGGCGTCCTGGGATGCCCGCTCGGCCTCCACACGCGCCCGGTAGTTCTGGACCTCCCGGGCCACCTGCCGGGACTTCCACCGCATCGGCCCGGCCATCAGCGCCGCGGCCTCGTCGGCCACGGACAGCCCCCGGTCCCAGGTCTCGATCGACACATGCGTCCGGCGCGCGAGCACATCGTCCAGGTGCCTAGCACCCTCGTGCGACGCGGCGTAGACCACCTCGGCCCGCAGGTAGTCGTCGGCGCCGCCCAGTGGCTTGCCGAGGCCGGGCTCGGCGGCGACGAGGCCGAGCACCTCCCCGGTCAGCGACCCGTACCGGTGCAGCAGATGCTCTATCCGGGCCACGTGCAGCCCCGACGACCGGGCGAGCGTGTACCGGGCATTCCACAGCGCGACGTACCCGTCGGCCCCGGCCAGCGGCACCGCGTCGGTGCACGACGGCGCCACCCGGCCGTCCAGGCCGTGCGCCACCGCGTCCACGGCGTCGCGCGCCATCAGCCGGTAGGTGGTGTACTTCCCGCCCGCGATCATCACCAGGCCCGGCACCGGGTGGGCGACCGTGTGCTCCCGCGACAGCTTCGACGTCGACTCGGACTCCCCGGCCAGCAGCGGCCGCAGACCCGCGTACACGCCTTCCACGTCGTCCCTGGTCAGCGGCACCGCCAGGATCCGGTTCACCTGGCCAAGCACGTAGTCGATGTCGGTCCTGCTCGCGGCCGGGTGCGCCTTGTCCAGGGACCAGTCGGTGTCGGTGGTCCCGATGATCCAGTGCCGGCCCCACGGGATCACGAACAGCACACTGAACGGGGTCCGCAAGATGATCCCGCTGCCGGAATGGATCCTGTCCCTGGGCACGACCAGGTGCACGCCCTTGGACGCGCGCACGTTGATGGAGCCGCGGCCGCCCACCATGGCCTGGATCTCATCGGTCCACACCCCGGTCGCGTTGACGACCTGCTGGGCGCGGATCTCCAGTTCGGCCCCGGACTCCAGGTCCACGGCGCGGACGCCCGTCACCCGCTCGCCTTCCCGCAGGAAGCCGGTCACCTGGGTACGCGACGCCGCGTGCGCGCCGTACTCCGCCGCCGTCCGGACCAGGGTCATCACGTACCGGGCGTCGTCCACCTGCGCGTCCCAGTAGATCAGCGCTCCGGTCAGGGCCGACCGCCGCAGCGCAGGCGCGATCCGCAGCGCCTCCCGCCGGCTCAGCTGACGGTGCCTGGGCAGGCCCCTGGACTGCCCGAGCGAGAACCCCAGCACGTCATACGCGCTGACCCCGGCACCGACGTAGGCGCGCTCCCAGGCATGGTGGGTAAACGGGAACAGGAACGACACGGGCTGCACCAGATGCGGCGCGATCCGCTGCAGCAGCAGGGAGCGCTCCCCCAGCGCCTCCCTGACCAGGCCAATGTTGAGCTGCTCCAGGTAGCGCAGGCCACCGTGGATCAGCTTGCTGGAGCGCGACGAGGTACCCGAACCGAAGTCCCGCGCCTCGACAAGGCCGACCGACAGCCCGCGGGTCGCCGCGTCCAGAGCCACCCCGGCGCCGACGACGCCGCCACCCACGACCAGAACCTGGCTCTCGGTGTTCACCAGCGCCCTGAGCGCAGCCTCCCGCTCGGCGGGCCCCAGCCTCGCCGTCACGCCCGCCCCAGACATCACCGAAGGTCACGGACAGATGCCCTGTCCTTCAGTAGGGGGAGGAAGCTCACGCGGCGTGCCTCCATCGGATTTCCTCCATTGATTGATACATTCAATGCGTGCTGGTGACGGAGATGCTGAAGCTCGCCCCCGCACCCGAGCAGGCAGATGCGCTGTTGGCGACGATGCGGGCCTGCAACGCGGCCACTAACCGCGTTGCCGAGGTGGCCTATGCGCAGAAGACGGCAAACAAGATCCGGCTCCAGCCGCTCATTTACCGGCAGATCCGGGCGGAGTTCGGGCTGCCCGCGCAGATGGCGATCAGGGCGATCTCCAAGGCGTGCGAGGCATACAAGCGTGACAAGACGATCCAGCCCGTGTTCCGTGACCTGGGTGCTATCGCCTACGACCAGCGCATCCTGTCGTGGCGAGGCCGGGATCGCGTATCCATCCTGACCCTCATCGGCCGGGTCGCCGTGCCAGTCGTCTACCAGGGCCGCTGGCTCGACGTTCCGGGAACCATGCCGCGCGGCGCGGCCGACCTGCTCTACCGAGAGGGGAAGTTCTACCTGGCCGTCGTGATCGACGTGCCCGAGCCTCCCCAAGGACCAGAGCCTCCCAGCTGGCTGGGGGTGGATCTGGGCATCGTCAACCTGGCCACCGACTCCAACGGCACCGCCTACAGCGGCAAGACGGTGCGGGCCGTGCGGTATCGCAACCGGCAGCTGCGAGCCCGGCTGCAGGCCAAGGGCACCAAGTCCGCCAGGCGGCTGCTGCGCAGGCGCCGCCGCAAAGAGTCCCGGTTCGCCCGGGACGTCAACCACACCATCAGCAAGGCCATCGTCCGAGAAGCCAAAGGCACCAGGAGCGGGATCAAGCTTGAAGACCTCAGCGGGATCCGCGGCCGGGTAACGGCTGGTACGGCGCAGCGCGCGGACACGCACTCTTGGGCGTTCTGGCAACTCCGGCGCTTCATCGCCTACAAGGCGACGCTCGCCGGAGTGCCGGTCATCTTGGTCGATCCGCGGAATACGTCGCGGGAGTGTCCGGAGTGCGGCCTCATCGACGAGCGGAACCGTCCCAGCCGGGGCATGTTCCGCTGTCAGCGGTGCGGGCTCGCTGGTCCCGCCGACCACATCGCGGCCCGCAACATCGCGGGCCGGGCTGCCGTCATGCAGCCAGACGCGGCACGACCCGTGGCAGCCAGCCATGCGGCGTGATCCGCAAGCCCCTGCCGTCAAGGAGAGGTTCATGACGTTCTGAACGCTACCGGGCGCCGTCCGGCAGCCGCGGGGCGCTGGACGTCACCACCACCTCGACCCGCTGGAACTCCTTGAGATCCGAGTAGCCGGACGTGGCCATGGTCTTGCGCAGCGCCCCCATGAGATTCATCGACCCGTCGGGGCGGCTCGACGGGCCGTGCACGATCTGCTCGAGGGTGCCGATCGTGCCGACGGCCACACGCCTGCCGCGCGGCAGGTCGGGGTGATGCGCCTCGCTGCCCCAGTGATAGCCGCGGCCCGGGGCCTGGGCGGCGCGGGCGAACGGCGATCCGACCATCACCGCGTCGGCGCCCAGGGCCAGGGCCTTCGCTATGTCGCCGCTGCGGGTCATCCCGCCGTCGGCGATCACGTGGACGTAGCGGCCGCCCGACTCGTCCAGGTAGTCGCGCCGGGCCGCGGCGACGTCGGCGATCGCGGTAGCCGTCGGCACGGCCACGCCGAGGACCGCGGCCGTGGTATGGCCGGACCCCCCGCCGAACCCGGTCAGCACCCCGGCCGCCCCGGTCCGCATCAGGTGCAGCGCGGCGGTGTAGGTCGCGCAGCCGCCCACGACCACCGGGATGTCGAGCTCGTAGATGAACTGCTTGAGGTTCAGCGGCTCGGCCTGGCCCGAGACGTGCTCGGCCGAGACCGTGGTGCCGCGGATCACGAAGATGTCCGCTCCGGCGTCGAGCACGGCCTTGTGGTAGCGCACGGTCTGCTGGGGCGACAGCCGTGCCGCCGTGGTCACCCCGGCTGCCCTGATCTCCTGGATCCTGCGCCCGATCAGGTCTTCCTTGATGGGCTCGGAGTAGATCTCCTGCAGCCGCCTTGTCGCCGCCTCGTCGTCAAGGCCGGCCACCTCGGCGAGCAGCGGCTCCGGGTCGTCGAACCTGGTCCAGAGGCCCTCGAGGTCGAGCACGGCGAGGCCGCCGAGGCGGCCGATCTCGATCGCGGTCTCGGGCGAGACGACGCTGTCCATGGGCGCGACCACCAGCGGCAGCTCGAACCGGTAGGCGTCGATCTGCCAGGCGATCGACACCTCCTCCGGGTGCCTGGTGCGGCGGGACGGCACGATGCCGATCTCGTCCAGCGCGTAGGCGCGGCGGCCGCTCTTCCCGCGCCCGATCTCCACCTGGGTCACGCCCGCCCCCACCCCCCACCCGCCTCCCACTCCCCCTTCATCGGCCCGCTCCACCGTAGTTCGGAGCCTCGGCGACCATCTGGATGTCGTGCGGATGACTCTCGGCCAGCCCGGCGCCCGTGATCTGGGTGAACCGCGCCTCCTGAAGCTCCGCGATCGTCCGGGCGCCGACGAAGCCCATCGCCGCCCTGAGCCCTCCGACGAGCTGGTTGGCCACGGCGCCGAGCGGGCCGCGGTACGGCACCCGGCCCTCGACGCCCTGCGGCACCAGCCTGTCCTCGCGCAGCACGTCGTCCTGGAAGTACCTGTCCTTGGAGTAGGACCCGCCGCGCTCGCTGTTGCGCATGGCCCCGAGCGAGCCCATTCCCCGGTACAGCTTGTACTGCTCGCCCTGGATGATCACCATTTCGCCCGGCCCCTCCTCGCACCCGGCGAGCAGGCCGCCCAGCATGACGGTGTCGGCCCCGGCCGCGATCGCCTTGGCGATATCGCCGGAATACTGCAGGCCGCCGTCCCCGATCACCGGCACGTTCGCGGGACGCGCCGCCTTGGCCGCCTCGTAGATGGCGGTGACCTGCGGCACGCCCACCCCGGCCACGACCCGGGTGGTGCAGATCGAGCCCGGCCCGACGCCCACCTTCACCGCGTCGGCACCGGCGTCGATGAGTGCCTGCGCGCCTGCCCGCGTGGCCACGTTGCCGCCAACCACGTCGACCGCAGCGTTGGCTTTGACCTGCCTGATCATGTCGATGACCGCCTGGGAGTGGCCGTGTGCGGTATCCACGACGAGGAAGTCGACGCCCGCGTCGGTGAGCGCCTGCGCCCGCCGCTTGGCGTCCTCGCCCACTCCCACGGCCGCGCCGACGACCAGCCGCCCGCCGGAATCCTTGGTGGCGCTGGGGAACTTCTCGCTCTTGGTGAAGTCCTTGACCGTGATCAGGCCGCGCAGCCGCCCGGCCGCGTCGACCAGCGGC
>JASHQP010000087.1 GCA_030039095.1 Streptosporangiaceae bacterium | reverse complement strand
CCCGGCAGCCGGTCAAGAACGCCGACCTGTGGCAGCGGCTCGATGCCGCGTCGCAGCGGCACGACGTGGAGTGGCGCTGGGTCAAGGGGCACGCGGGGAACGCCGGCAACGAGCGCGCGGACGCGCTCGCCAACCGCGGCATGGCAGCGGCGAGGCTTGCGACGCAGCGGCCCGTCGCCCGGCGGTGAAACGGCGGCGCCGGCCGGGACGGCGAACCCGTGACGCATACCATTCGTTATCGCCGTAGCCGCCATTGCTGCCGTCCCCCCGGGGCCGCGTTGCCTGACGCCCACCGGACCGTCGCCGCGCCGAACTCGCCGTTCTGGCTACCATAATCGCCGCATTTCCGGGAAGATGTTGCGAAGCGTGCAAACGTTATAGGGGGCGACACGCATGAGCAGCTGGAATCCGCCGCCGGACGGTTCCGGTGGCTGGACGGGGGACCAGAACCCGGTTCCTCCCGGCCCGCAGCCACCGCAGCCCAGCTACATTCCTCCGCCACCGCCCGGCCAGGGCTCCGGGCAGCCGCCCGGCCCGGGCTATCCGGCGCCACAGTGGTACGGCACGCCGGGCATGGGCGGTTTCCAGCCTCCGTCCCCGCGGCGCCGGCGTCTGCGGCGCATCGGGATCAGCGGCGCGATCGTCGTCGCCGTGATCATCGTGGCTTCTGTCATCACGTACACCCGCGACAACCATCCGTGGAAGCTCACCGCGCCGGCCACGGCCGCCGGGATGCCGCGCGACACGAGTCCGCTCGACACCCTCGGGCTGAGTTCTGCGGTCAGCGGCGCCCGGTCCGCGATCGCCAAGGTGCACGGGTACGGCACGCTGAAGTCCTCGGTCAGCGCGGCCTACCTGAAGGGGTCGGGGCCGCTCGTCTGGTTCGTCGGGTTCAACGGCAGCTTCAATCAGCAGATCGTGCTCGAGAGCTACCCCGATGCAAAGGTCGTGTCCGTCAGCGCCGGGCCGCACGGCGGCGCCGCCGAGTGCGCGAAGTCGTCGTCCCTGACGTTCTGCCAGTGGTCAACGAACTCGACAGTGGGCGACCTCCTCATCCGGTCGTCCTCGGTCCTCGGCGGGCCGGTGTCGACCGCGACCGCGGACAGCCTGATGATCAAGGTGCGCAACAGCGTGGAGCATTCCACGTGACCCGCGCCTGATCACACGGCGTGCGGCTAAGGTTCTCCCGTGACCGACCAGCCCCTCATCAGCGAGAGCACCCTGATCGGCTCCGAGCGCGAGCAGCTCGAGGCGTTCCTCGAGGACAACCGGTCGGAAATGGCTGCGGCGCTCGACGGCCTGACCGAGGAACAGGCGCGCCGGAGCCTGGTGCCGTCGCTGACCACCCTGCTCGGCCTGGTCAAGCACGCCGCCGCGGTCGAGCGCATCTGGTTCGGTGTCTCGCTGCTCGGCCGGACCCGCGCCGAGCTGGGCCTGCCCGAGACCACCGACGACAGCTTCCGGCTCGCCGCGGACGACAGCATCGCGTCCGTCTCGGCGGACTTCGCCGCAGCGCGCGAGGAGTCCCGCGCGGCCGCCGCCGGTTACGGCCTCGACGACCTGGTGCTGCACAACCGGCGCGGCCCGCTGACCCTGCGCTGGGTGTACGTGCACATGGTCGAGGAGCTCGCCCGCCACGCCGGGCACGCCGACATCCTCCGCGAGCAGATCTTCGCCGCGGACCTGTCGCGTCATTGAGACGCCGGACGGCGTGACCTGGCGCAGCGAGGTCACGCCGTCCGGCGCTGCCTTAGTGTCGCCGGCCCGTCGCTGTCGTCCTATTAGGGTCAACGAGCCGGCGACACCAGTCGCCAGGACGGTGACGCGCCCTGAATGCCGGATATGCCAGATTATTGAGGGCTGCGCGGCGGCTTTTCGGGCCTGCGACGAAATTCGGCCCTGGTTTAGCGCGATTTCGGGCTCGCCGTTTCAGCCGTCGTGGTGTTCCGGCTCCGCCCACGACTCCGTTCAGCTCCGCTCGTCAGCTGAAGTAGTGACCCTTGTCAAGGTCTTCGAGGAGGCCGGGCTGGGTGGGCTGCCACGGGAGGAGCTCGCGGGTCAGGCCGGCGGATGCCGGCTGGTCGATTGCGAGGATCTGCCCGAGCCAGCCGAAGTGCTCGGCCGGGACGGAGCCGGTCGGCACGTTCAGGTGCCGGCTGATCACCGCGGCGATGTCGAGGATCGGCACGCCCTCGTCGCCGACCGCGTGCAGCCGCGATCCCGCGGGTGCCTGCTCCACCGCCAGGCGGAACAGGTGCGCGGCGTCCAGCACGTGCACCGCGGGCCAGCGGTTCGACCCGTCGCCGACGTAGCCGGAGACGCCGGTGTCGCGGGCGATGGCGACCATGCGGGCGATGAAGCCGTGGCGATCGCCGTCGCCGTGCACCGTGCGCGGCAGACCGATGATGGACGAGCGGACGCCGTGTGCCGCCATCTCGACGGCAGCCTGGGCGTTCTCGGCCCGGCCGGTCGCGAACGAGCCGGGGGCAGGCTCGTCGTTCTCGGTCGCGACGCGCCCGTCGAGTGCGGGCGTCCCCGAGGCGATGACGAGCGGCTTGCCCGAGCCCACGAGCGCGGCACCCATCGCCTCGATGGCCTGCCGGTCGGCGCCCACCGACGCCGCGAAGTCGGTGAAGTCGTGCTTGAACGCGAGATGGATGACGCCGTCGGAGCCGACGGCCCCGGCGCGCAGGGTGTCCAGGTCGTCCAGGTCACCGCGGAGCACCCCCGCTCCTGCGGCCTCGACGGCGGCCGCGGAGGAGTCCGACCTCGCGAGCCCGAGGACCTGGTGGCCCGCGCCGATGAGTTCTCCGGTGACGGCCGAGCCGATCCAGCCCGACGCGCCGGTGACGAATACCCGCATGAGAATCCTCCGAGAATCGATGTCAGCGACTGTCATCAGCCTAGCAGAGTGAAGTCAGTCGCTGTCATCACGTACGATCGTGCCATGGGTCGATGGGAGCCGGACGCCCGCGGCCGGCTGGCAAAGGCGGCCATGGAGCTCTACGCCGAGCAGGGGTTCGAGCAGACCACCGTGGCGCAGATCGCCGCGCGGGCCGGGCTTACCGAGCGCACGTTCTTCCGGCACTACACCGACAAGCGCGAGGTGCTGTTCTACGGCACGGAGATGATGCAGCACCTTCTGGTGGAGGCCGTCGCGGCCGCCCCGGCCTCGGCAACCGCGATGGACGCCGTCGGGGCTGCCTTCCAGGCCGCGGGAGGGATGCTGGAGGCAAACCCGGAACGGGTCAGGCTGCGCGACGGCATCGTTTCAGCCAATGCGGAACTACGGGAGCGCGAGCTGATCAAGCTTGCGGCGCTCGCGGCCGCGGTGGCCGGCGCCCTGCGCGACCGCGGCATCCCCGAGCCGGCCGCCAGCCTCGCCGCCGAGACCGGGGTCGCCGTCTTCAAGGTCGCGTTCGCACGCTGGATCGGCGAGGCGGGTCAGCCGGGCCTTCGCGCGATCCTCCGCGAGTCGATGACGGAACTCGAGGACGTGGTCACGGGCCGGCTGGTCCCCGCACCACGGCGGTGATGGGGGTCCGGCATGTCACGGCCGGTCAGCGGCGGCGCGAGTCGCCGAAGTGGCCGCTCGAGGCCCGCCGCCACAGGCAGATCACCGCGAGCAGCCCGATCAGCCAGGTTAGCGCGCCGAACGTCTTGGTCGCGGGGATGCCGCCGCGGGGACACCGGCGCGCGGGGACACCGAGCGCGAGGTTACCGCGTTTTGTCAGGCTTCGAGCAGGTCGACGAGGTGCCGCGCGTTGCGCTGGGCGTTGTCCCGGTAGCAGTTGTTGAACAGCACGTGCGTGAGCCGGGCGTCCTCGGCGAGGCCCTCGACCTTGGGCGCCCACTGCGCCAGTTCCTTGTCGCTGTAGTCGTAGCCGAACCGCTCGTGGATGTCCTTGCTGGTCCACTTGTCGGAGTGGCCGTGCAGCCGGAGCACGGCCAGGTCAGCGGTGGCGGCCAGCACCGGCGGGATGGAGTCCTTGTAGCCCTGGGGCATGTCGACGCACACGTACGGCAGCTTGTTGGCCGTGAGGAACTCCAGGGTCTCGGCCCGGTTGCCCTCGGTCATCCAGGTCGGGTTGCGGAACTCGATGCACACCTGGCGCGGCGCGGCGCGCTGCGCGCAGGACAGGATGTAGTCCTTGCGGGCCCGGGAGATCGGGAACCAGGGCGGGAACTGCAGCAGGATCGCGCCAAGCTTGCCCGCGTCCCGCAACGGATCGAGCGCGGCGAAGAACCGCTGCCACGCCTCGTCGACGATGCCGGGATCGACGTCTTTGAGGTACACCCGCTCCCTGCCGGACTCCGCGACGGATTCGCGCAGGTCTTTCGGGAGCGCGGCAACCCGCGTGGGATGCTGGGTGAACAGGCTGAACGCCTTGACGTTGAACGTGAATTCTCTCGGGGTGCGCGCCACCCACGCGGCGGCGGTCTGCTCGGCGGGCAGCGCGTAGTACGTAGCGTCGACCTCGACCAGCGGAAACTGCCGCGCGTAGTACCGCAGCCGCCTGTCCGGCGTGTCCGCCTCCGGCGGGTACCAGCCAGAGTCCAGCAGCGTGCGATCGGTCCACGACGCCGTGCCCACCAGAGTTTCACCCATAACCGCAGGATAAGAACCCCCGCCGACGTTCCACGCGGCGCCCGCGGCGGCTGGCGGAAAACCGGTTAATCTGACGGCGGTGAGCGTAGAACTGGTCCTGCTGTCGCGGGTTAGCTATCGCAGCCAGGAGATCACCGGATCCCGGCTGCAGGATCTACTCGCGCTCCTGGCCGAGGACCCGCGCGCGGGATCCGGCTCCACGCGGCTGATCGACGCGCTGTGGCCAGACGAGCAGCCGGAGCACCCGTTCAAGGCTCTTCAGGTCCTCGTGTCACGTGCCCGGGCGCGCCTCGGCCCCGGTGTGATCGTCAGCACGCCGGCCGGATACCGCCTCTCGCTGCGCGAAGACGAGATCGATGCCTCCGCGGTGCTGATGAACGCGTCCGAGAGCGAGAAGAGCTCGCGGGCCGGCGACAGCCAGGCAGCGCTCGGGCACGCGGAGGCCGGGCTCGCGCTCTGCGGCGGCGCGGAGGACTGGAGCTCCGGGGGCGGCGACCCGCTGTCCGTGCTGCGTGCGGCCCGGGTTCCCGCCTACCGGTCGCTGCTGCGGGCCCG
>JASHQP010000086.1 GCA_030039095.1 Streptosporangiaceae bacterium | reverse complement strand
ATCGCGTCCTCGGCCGCGAGCAGCCAGGCCCGCGCCGCCCGGAGCCAGTCACCCGCGGCCGTCGCGTGCCCGGCCAGGGCCTCGGGCTGCCCGGCCAGCAGGTCGGCTGCCCGCCGGTGGTAGGCCAGCCGTGTCGGCTCGGGCGTGGTCGCGTACAGGACCTCCCGGATGAGGTCGTTGGCGAACTCGTAGTCCCGGCCGCTGACCACCAGCAGCCTGGCCTGGAGCGCCTGCTCGCACAGATCGACCGCGGCGGCCGGGGTGAGCTCGAGCAGCTCGCCGAGGGTCAGGGGGTCGATCGCGGCGCCGAGCACCGACGCCGCCCGCAGCAGCGACTCGGCGGCCGCGCCGGTTTGCCTGACCCTCGCCTGCACGGCCGTGCGCAGCGACTCGGGTACCCCGGTGTCACCCCCGGCCAGGGCCCGCAGCACCTCCACCACGAACAGGGTGTGGCCCTGCGTCCGCTGCAGAATGGGCCCGGCCAGTGCGCCCTGCCCGGCCTGGATGGCGAGCTGCTCGACCGCCGCCGCGCCGAGCGGGCCCACCTCCACCCGGGAGGCCGCCGGCCCCAGCGCGGAGCCGATCTCGGCCGCGTGCTCGGCCCGGACGGTGACCACGGCCAGCAGCCGGGAGCCAGACACCTGACGGCCGAGATAATGCAGGAACTCCACCGTGGACTGCCCCGCGTACTGGAGGTCGTCCACCACGAGCAGGACGGGGCTACGGTCCGCCAGCCCGGCCAGCAACGCCGTGACCGCCTGGAACGACCGGCGCCGTTCCATGTCCGCGCTGCCGCGCCAGGATGACGGGGGGCCGAGCAGATCCACGGACTCGGGCAGCAGAGCGGCGACCGCCGGCGCGTGCTCTCCGAGCAGCTGCCGCAGGGCGCTGGCCGACATCCGGGAGACGACAGGTGCGACCGCCTCCGCGACCGGCTGCAAGAACAGCGACCGCTCGGCCTCGTAGCAGCGCGTGCGCAGCACCGTCGCGCCGTCCTGGCCGGCATCTGCCGCGAGATCCTCCGCGAGGGCCGTCTTGCCGATCCCGGCCTCCCCGATGATCATGACCAGGCCGGAACCGCCGGCCACGGCGCGGTCCCAGGCCGCGCGGAGCGCCCCGGCCTCCTCGTCCCGTCCTGCCAGTGCTCGTCCGCGCCGATCCGGCCGCAGCGACCCGCCAGACCGCACCGAACGATCTGGATCGACCGCACGGGCCGCGGGTTGCCGATCCGGCCGGTCACGAGCCTGCTGGCGCAAGATAGCCAGGTGCAGTTCCCGTGTCTGCGGTGCGGGATCGGCGCCAAGTTCCTCGGCGAGCCTTCCGCGCAGCGCCTCGTAGGCCAGCAGCGCCCGGGCCGGCTCGCCGACCGCGGCCGACGCAGACATATACCAGCGGCAGGCCGTCTCGTCGAGCGGGTCGGCGGCCAGCGCGGCCTCGGCGTAGCGTGCCGCCGAGCTCGCCTCCCCGATCGCCAGCGCGGCCTCGGCGGCGGTCAGGCGGGCCTGGCTGAGCAGCTGGCACAGCTGTTCGCGGGCCAGGTCAGCCCAGATCGCATACCGCTCCTCGGCCAGCGCGACCTCCGCGGAGAGCAGCCCGATGGCCTGCTGGGCCGCGGCCAGGGCGATCGCGGGCGCGGCAGCCAGATTGCGCCTGGCCCGCTCGCAGCACCGGGCGGCGGCATCGAGATCCACGCCGACCCCGGGCTCGCCGGCCAGCCGGTACCCGTGCCGGCCGCCCACGATGATGCCGGAGCCCAGCACACCGCGAAGCCTGCTGACCAGGGTGGCGACGTTCTGCTCGGCGGCCGCCGGGGGCTCCCCGGCCCACAGCACGTCAATGATCCGGTCCACGGGCACCAGCGCCGGCCGCTCCACCGCGAGCAGCTTCAGCAGGGTGCGGGACTTGCGGCTGCCCACCTCGGACTCGGGCAGCTCCGTGCCGCCGCGGATGACGCCGAACGTTCCCGCCAGCCGCAGCTCGATCTGAGGTGAACCGGCCGATGAGACGGAGATATCCCTCCCCACCTGCACTTCTTACCGCTGGTCAGCAGCGTCGGCAAGAGCCGCGGGTCGGGCCCGGCGGAGGATAGGAGATTCGAACTCCTGAGGGGTTGCCCCCAACACGCTTTCCAAGCGTGCGCCCTAGGCCACTAGGCGAATCCTCCGCCGGCAAGCCTACCGACTCGGCGGGCGTTCGGCCTCCCGGGGGAGTTCCTGGCCTCGACCGGCCGGCGGGCTGGCTAAACTGGCCAGCAGACCCCTCGCACGGCGTTTATCCCGCCAACTCCCCCAGGGCTGGAAGGCAGCAAGGGTACGCGGGCTCTGGCGGGTGTGCGAGGGGTCCCTTCCAGTCCTCGTGAGGATGAGGCTATGGCAGGCGACGTCCCAGGTGCCGCGGCGGCGGAAACGGGCCCGAGCGGCGCTCAACCCGCCCCCACGGCGCTGTACCGCAGGTACCGCCCGGCCACGTTTGCCGAGCTCAAGGGGCAGGATCACGTCACCGAGCCGCTGCGGCAGGCGCTGCGCAGCGGGCGGGTGCATCACGCCTACCTGTTCAGCGGGCCCCGCGGGTGCGGCAAGACGTCGAGCGCCCGGATCCTGGCGCGCTCGCTCAACTGCGAGCAGGGGCCGACGCCCGACCCGTGCGGGAAGTGCGCCTCCTGCGTCGCGCTGGCCCCGTCCGGGCCCGGCAGCATCGACGTGATCGAGATCGACGCGGCCTCGCACGGCGGCGTGGACGACGCGCGTGACCTGCGTGAGCGAGCGTTCTACGCGCCGGTCTCCGGCCGGTTCAAGATCTATATCGTCGACGAGGCGCACATGGTGACCCGGGAGGGCTTCAACGCGCTGCTGAAGCTCGTCGAGGAGCCGCCGCCGCACCTGAAGTTCGTGTTCGCCACCACCGAGCCCGAGAAGGTCATCGCGACGATCAGGTCGCGCACCCATCACTACCCGTTCCGGCTGATGCCGCCGGCCGTGCTGCGCGGGCTGCTGGAGGAGATCCTCGCCAGCGAGGGCGTCACGTACGAGCCGGCGGTGCTGCCGGTGGTCGTGCGGGCGGGTGCGGGCTCGGCGCGCGACGCGCTCTCGATCCTTGACCAGCTGCTGGCCGGCAGCGACGAATCCGGGCTGACCTATGAGCGGGCCGTGAGCCTCCTCGGCTACACCGACGAGAGCCTGCTCGACGGCGTCGCCGAGGCGTTCGCGGCCGGTGACGGGGCCGCGGTGTTCGGGGCCGTGAACCGGGTCATCGAGGGTGGCCACGACCCGCGGCGGTTCGCCGCCGACCTGCTGGACCGGTTCCGCGACCTGATCGTGCTGGCCGCGGTGCCCGACGCCGGCCAGACCGGGCTGCTCGACGTGCCCGCCGACCGGCTCGACCGGATGCGCGCGCAGGCGGCCAGCTTCGGCCAGGCGCAGCTGGCACGCGCTGCGGAGATCATCAACGCGGGGCTCGTCGAGATGCGCGGGGCAACGTCCCCCCGGCTGCAGCTGGAGCTGATCTGTGCGCAGGTGCTGCTGCCCGCGGCCGCCACCGGCGACGCGGGCCTGCTGGCCAGGCTGGAGCGGCTCGAGCGCAGGCTCGGCTCCGCGGAGGCACCGCACCGGCCCGAGCACCGGCCCGAGCACCGGCCCGACCAGCGCGAGACTTCCCCGGCCGGGCCCGCTGCGGC
>JASHQP010000085.1 GCA_030039095.1 Streptosporangiaceae bacterium | reverse complement strand
GGTGATGCCACGGAGTCCCTGTGCGTGCACTGCAACAAGTGCATGCCCACGATCTACCGGGGCACGCACTGTGTGCTGGTGCCCCCGGCAGGCCGGCCCGGCCTGCGGCTGGACGGCTGATCGTGTAGAACGAAAGGGTGGGAAGACACGTCGCGGTCGTGCTCTATGTGCTCGCGATGGTGGGCGTGGTGGTGGGCGTGGACGTCCTGTTCTTCCGGCACGAGTTCTGGCCGCGGCTGCTGGTGAACATCGGGATCGTCCTGGTCTTCCTGGCGTTCTACTGGAGGTTCCTGAAGAACCCGTGAGCGCCGAGGAGGCCGGGATGCCGGCAGATCAGCCCAGCTCGCCCGCGCTGCGCGCATCCGACGCGGACCGCGACCGGGTGATCGACGTGCTGCGCGCCGCCGTCACCGACGGCCGGCTCGACCCGGCCGAGTTCGGCGAGCGGCTGGACGCGGCGCTGGCCGCCCGCACCTTCGACGCGCTGGCCCCGCTCACCGCCGATCTGATCGCGGCGCCGGGAAGCAACGTCGCGATCACGCCGCGGCCCGCCGAGCGGCCGGCCGAGCCAGCCGCCGAACTGATCACGATCAGGGAGAAGCACGGTTCGGTGCGTCGTGACGGCCGCTGGCCGCTGCCGCACCGGCTGGTGCTGCGCACCGCGTGGTGCAACGTGATGCTGGACCTGACCAGCGCGGTGCGCAGCGGGCCCGAGCTGATCATCGAGCTGCAGGTGCGCGGCGGCAACGTGGAACTGGTCCTCGCGCCGGGTATGGTGGTCGACGCCAACGCGCTATCGGTGCGGCACACCAGGCTGGCGATCAGCAGGGACGGGGGCGACGACGCGCCGGAGACACTGTCCGTCCACCTCGCCGGCCGGATGAAGCACGGCGGCATCGTCGCCCGGTGGGTAACGCCGCGCCGGTGAGGCCGGGGGCATCTCCTCAGTCTTCCCACCGGCGGGTGCGGAGGCCCGCGTAGCGAGGCCGGATCCTCTTCAGCGCCGGGGTGATGGCCGGAAAATGTCGTCGCCCGGTGCGACCCTGGTGACAATCGCGACCGCTACCCTCGAAGGCTCTCGACGACCGAGACTGGCGGGCCCTTCATGAGCTGGCTGGACGTCGTCGGCTTCCTCGGCGGGTAGCCGGACCCGCGGGCGGCGGAGCGTTCGGGCCCCTCGAAAGAGTGGGTGCAGAAATCGGGAGAATGTGGCTCTCGACAACGGGTGTGGTTCGGGAGCATTCTTTAGCTCAGCCAGGGCGGTGGCCTCCGGTTCGCATCGGCGCGCGCCGGGACGCCCGGGAGGGAGTGGAATGAATCTCCGTCGAGGGTTTGGGGCATTAATTGCCGTCGGGCTAACGGCAGGTGCGCTTTCCGCAGCTGCGTCAGCGTCCGCGTCGACGGCGCAGAGCATGGCCCACGTTCCAGGCAGCTTCCTGCCGATCCACGCGACCAAGACCAGCCAGATGTCGGCCGCCCGGATGGGCGTCGACGTGGTGTTGCAGCCGGGAGACGCCAAGGGGCTCAACTCCCTGCTCGATGGCCTGTACACCAAGGGCAGCGCTGACTACGGCCACTGGCTGGCCGCAGGCCAGTTCGACGCCCGGTTCGCGCCGTCGGCGGCCACCGTGCAGGCGATGACCTCGTACCTGCAGGGCAAGGGCCTGACGGTCCAGCGGACCGACACCCCGTTCCTGCTCCGTGCGATCGGAAGCAGCACCCAGATGGACGCCGCGTTCGCGACGACCATCAACAACTACCGCAACGCCCAGGGCAAGACGTTCTTCTCCAACGACTCGCTGGCCTCGGTGCCCAACAGCCTGGCGAAGAGCGTGCTCGGCATCGTGGGGCTCACCAATACCGTCCGGCTGAAGCCGGCCGTTCAGCTCGCCTCGTCGGGCTCGTCGGCCTCGTCGGGCTCGACAGCCTCGTCGAAGGGACACGGGGGCGGCGAGCCGAGTTGCGAGATCCCGTATCCCACCAACCTGGCCGAGCTCGAGGCCATCCCCGCCAACGGGCCGTACAACGGCTACGGCGGCGGCCCTGGCTGCAGTGGCCTGACCCCGTCCCAGACGAACAGCATGTACAACGCGCCCAACGCGGGATCGGCCGGCAAGGGCGCCGGCGCGACCGTGGCGGTGTTCGAGCTGTCCGCCTACAACCAGTCGGACATCACGCACTGGGCGCAGACGTTCTACGGCCCGGGATACCACCCCCGCCTCGTGAACATCAACGTCGACGGCGGGCCGCTGGCCCCGAACACCTCGCAGTGCCCGGTCGGGGACACGTGCTTCTACGGGTACGGCGGTGACGACGAGGTCGAGGCCGACATCGAGCAGGATCTGACGATCGCGCCCGATGTCAACAACGTTCTCGTCTACAACGCGCCCAACGACGAGACCGGCGCCACCGAACTGGACGAGTACGCGACGATCGCCAACCAGGACATCGCCGACTCGATCAGCTCGAGCTGGGGCGAGTGCGAGCCGGACGCGGGCCTGGGCTACGCCGAGGCCGAGAACGTCCTGTTCGAGCAGATGGCCGCCCAGGGCCAGAGCATCTTCGCGTCGTCCGGCGACACCGGTGCCTTCGAGTGCATCAGGGACGGCACATTCAGTGACTATGCTCCGCTCCAGTCGCTCGACCCGGCAAGCCAGCCGTGGGTCAGCAGCACGGGCGGCACCTCGTTCACGTCCTTCGACCCGGGCGACAACCCCAGCCCGAGTTACCCCGGCAGGGACGAGGGCGTGTGGAACACGATCAACATCTGCAGCGGGAACGACTCGTCGACCGCCACCGACACCGGCATCGTCGACTGCGGTGCCTACGGTGCGGGCGGAGGTGGCCACAGCATCTTCTGGCCGATGCCGAACTACCAGAAGGGCCCAGGGGTCATCACCGCGTACACGGCCTACGGCTCGAGCAACTGTGCGCTCGCGTCGAAGGGCCAGGCGTGCCGCGAGGAGCCGGACATCTCGGCCAACGCGGACCCGCTGACCGGTTACGCCGAGTACTGCACCGGGTCGAGCTACGTCTCGCCCAACCCGAACGGCGACGAGTACACGAGCGCCTGCTTCGGGCTGACGAAGACGCCGGGTGCTCCCGGGTGGTTCCACATCGGTGGGACCAGCCTGTCCGCGCCGCTGTGGGCGGCCCTGTTCGCTGACCGGGACGCGTTCCAAGGTCGCCGGGCTGGGAACGCCAACTACCTTCTCTATGCACTGTTCGACAACCCCCGGACGTATGCCGCGGACTTCCACGACATCACGCCGCTCCCGCTGGAGAGCAACAACGGGTTCTACCCGGTGACCCGGAACTTCGACCAGGCCACCGGAATCGGCAGCCCGAACTTCACCGGGATCATCACCGGCTAGTTCATCGCGCTGAGTGGACCGGCCCGCTGGCTCACGCCGGCGGGCCGGTCCATTTCCGGGCCTTGCTGCCGGTGCCCTCGCCGCCGGCCCCGGGCGGCCGGGTGCCAGAATAGGGAAGGGTGAACACCACCCAGTTCGAGAAAGTCAGGACGGGCCACGGCTTCTTTGCCGCCCTTGACCAGAGCGGCGGCAGCACGCCCAAGGCGCTGGCCGAGTACGGCATCGAGCCGGACCGCTACAGCTCCGACGCGCAGATGTTCGATCTGGTCCACGCCATGCGGACCCGCGTGCTGACCAGCCCGGCCTTCGACGGCTCCCGCGTTCTCGCGGCGATCTTGTTCGAGCAGACCATGGAACGGGACGTCGGCGGCGTCCCCACGGCCCGGTATCTCTGGGACGACAAGAACGTTGTGCCGTTCCTGAAGGTCGACCTGGGGCTTGCTCCCGAGCAGGACGGCGTGCAGCTCATGAAGCCCATCGACGGCCTCGATGACCTGCTCGAGCGCGCGCAGCGGCACCAGATCTTCGGCACCAAGATGCGGTCGGTCATCAACGACGCCAGCGAGGCCGGCATCTCGGCGATCGTGGACCAGCAGTTCGGCTACGCGAGCCGGATTCTCGCCGCGGGCCTCGTGCCGATCCTCGAGCCCGAGGTCAGCATCTCGAGTCCGCACAAGGAGCAGGCTGAGACGCTGCTGCACGACGCCATCACCAAGCGCATCGAGGCGCTGCCCGAGGGCGCGACCGTGATGCTGAAGATCACCATCCCGACTCGGCCTGGCCTGTACGGTGACCTGGCGGCCGACCCGCGGGTCCTGCGGGTCGTCGCCTTGTCGGGCGGGTACAGCCGCGACGAGGCCTGCGCGCGGCTCGCCCGTGATCCCACGCTCATCGCCAGCTTCTCGCGTGCGCTTCTCGAAGGGCTGACCGAAAACCAGACCGACGAGCAGTTCAACGCCCAGCTGGAGGCGTCGATCGCGCAGATCTACCAGGCGTCCGTACACAAGCAGCCGGCCACCCGCTGAGTACAGCCCCCCTGGAAGTTCGCCGGGGGCCGTGAACCCGGCCCGGGG
>JASHQP010000084.1 GCA_030039095.1 Streptosporangiaceae bacterium | reverse complement strand
CCGGGTATCCGCACCGCGGCCAGCGCCGCACGGTCGGTGTCCAGGCGAGCCAGGTCGGCTTCGGCGGCCGCGAGCTCCGCACGGGCGGCGTTGATCCGCGGCACGGCGGCATCCACCCGGTCGGCCAGGCTGGCCAGTGCCGTCTCGCTGGCGCGCGCGGCGTCCTCGGCGGTGCCGGTGGCATCTCCGAAGCTGGCCAGGGTCTCTTCCAGGGTCTCGGCCCGCTTGCCGGCGTCGCTGGCGCGCTGGTTCGCCCGCACCATCATCTGCCGGTAGTGCTCGGCGCCGAGCAGCCGGAGCAGGATCTCCTGGCGGATCTTCGGCGTGGCGTGCAGGAAGTCGGCGAACTGGCCCTGCGGGAGGACGACGCACTGGCAGAAGTCTTCGTAAGACAGCCCGAGCAGCCGCTCGACGGCGTCGGCGACACCGGCGAGGTCCTTGGCCATGACCTCGGTCGGGGGTTCGCCCCGCTCGCCCCGGCCCCGCGGGTCGGCCAGCCGCTCCAGGCTCGCCGCCTTCTGGCTCACCTGGCTGCCCATCCGCCGCAGCTCGCGGGCAACGACGTAACGCTGGCCGTCGACCTCGAACACCAGCCGCACCGTGCCGCGGGCGGTGGTGGGCGCGAGCGCCAGCGAGACCATGCCCTTGTGGCCCCAGCGGGGCACCGAGCCATACAGCGCGAAGGTCATCGCGTCGATGACCGTCGACTTGCCCGACCCGGTGGGGCCGACCAGGGCGAAGAAGTCCGCATCGGAGAAGTCGATCGTGGCCGCCTCGCGGAACGAGGCGAACCCGTTCATGTCCAGCACGATCGGTCGCATCGGATGCTCCTTCGTTGGCTAGGCGCCGGCCGAGGACGCCGTCACCTCGTCGTGCAGCTCGCTGAACAGCGCAGCCACCCGTGGGTCCTGCACGGGGTTGGGCAGCCCGGCGCAGAAGTCGGCGAACAGCTCGTCCGGGCTGCGGATCACGCTGGCAGCGTCCGGGCGCCCGGGCCGGGACGGCGCGGCGAAGTCGGGATCGATCCGGACCTCGAGCGCGTTCGGCAGGATCGCGACCGTGTCGTCACGCAGCCCGGCGCGGGCCGGCTCGCGAAGCCACACCCGCAGGTAGTCGTCCCCGAACGACGCGGCCTGTGCCTCGAGCTCGCCGAGCGTGCCGCGTACCGTCCGCAGCCGCCGGCCGGCGGCGATCGGCACGTCGGTCACCCGGGCCGGAACCGACGGGCTGGCCTCGACCAGGCACACCGCGCCGGTGTTGGCCTGCTCGCCGAAGTCGATGGCGATCGGGGAACCGGAGTAGTGCACCGGGCAGGGCGCGGGCAGCGATTGCCGCCGGTGCAGGTGCCCCAGCGCCACGTAGTGCGCCGAGACGGGGAAGATCGCCGCCGGGACGCTGTACTCGAAGATCGACTGCGCCGCCCGCTCGCCGCCGCCGAACGTCCCGCCGATGCAGGTCAGGTGCGCCATCAGCAGGTTGACCGTGTCGGCACCGAACCCGGCGGTCAGGGCCGACACCACCCGCCGGACCATGTCGTCGTAGGCGCGCACGTTCTCCGACGGCGTCTGGCTGACGATCTCGGCGGCGCGGACCGCGTAGCGCTGGGTGAGGAACGGGAGCACCGCCACCTGGGCGTCCTCGCCGGAACGAGCCCGGAACCGGACCACCCCGCCCTGATCCGCCGGCCTGGTCTGCCCGACCAGGGTGATGCCGACCTCCCGCATCAGCGGCCGGTAGGCCTCGAAGGTCCCGCCGTGGTCGTGGTTGCCGGCGATGACGATCACTTCCGCGCCGGCCCGGCGCAGCCGCAGCAGTGTCTGGACGACCAGTTGCTGCGCCGCGGCCGAGGGGGCCGCGGCGTCGTAGACGTCCCCGGCGATCAGCACGGCGTCGACCTGGTTCTGCTCGGCCACACCCGCGATCTCGGCGAGCACGGCGCGCTGCTCGTCCAGCCGGTCGCGGCCCTTCAGGACCTTCCCCACGTGCCAGTCGGCGGTGTGCAAGAACTTCACGGCGTTCCGTTCCTGGTAGTCCTCAAAACGGCGGGATGTCGTCGTCGGGCGCTGGCAGCCGGGCGAACGGATCGGCCGGCGCGGCCACGCCGTTGCCGGCAGCCACGCCGTTCCCGGCTGCGGTGCCGTTCCCGGCTGCGGCGCCGATCCCTGATGCTGTGCCACGCGCCGGCGCCCCGCCCTCGCCACCCGGCCCCGGCGGCTCGGCGCACTCCGAGAGCCGGGTCGCCCAGGCCGGGAACGGGAACTCCACGGCCAGCGGCACCGGGATCTCGGGCTGGGAGACGAACATCGCGCCCGGCTTGGCGAGCGTCGCCCGGGTTCGCTGCGACGACGGCAGGAACCCGTATTCCGGGCGCCCGGCCTCGGCGGCGTCGAGCCGGCCGACCACCCGGATCGCGGAGTTCGACACGATGCGCCGCTCGACCTCGCTGGCCGTCTGCTGCGCGCCGATCAGGATGATCCCCAGCGACCGGCCGCGCTCGGCGATATCCAGCAGCACCTCCTTGATCGGCGAGGTGCCCTCGCGCGGCGCGTACTTGTTCAGCTCGTCGATCATCGTGAACAGCAGGCCGCCCGGTCCCGCGTCCTCCTTGCGCGCAGTCTCGGCGGCCAGCACCACGCCGACGACGAACCGCTGGGCGCGCTCGTGCAGGTTGTGCAAGTCGACGACCGTCACCTGCTGGTTCGCGGTGGAGATCAGCCGCCTGCTGCCGCCGGTGAGGTCGGCGCGGATGATCGGCCGCAGCGGCCGCACCGACGAGCGCAGCCGCCGGATGAACGCGTTGATCGTGCCGACGCCGGTGACCGGCCCGGCCCAGTTCTGGCGGGTCTCGTCGTCGGTGAGCCGGGCTTCGACGACGTCCACGAGCTCGGAGTAGGTGCGCGCGACGTCACCGTCGACCTTCACGGCCCCGGTGTCGCCGTAGGCGGCGGCGTCGAACTTCAGCCGGGTCGCGACCTGGTGGATCACGATCGTGTACTGGTTGCGCTCGTCCTCGGCGTCGGCGAACACGTAGGGCAGCATCTGCCCGGTGCAGAACTCCTCGAGCGTCCACCAGAACGCCTCCACACCGCTGGTGCGCCCGGTGACGTTCGGCCGCCCGGTCTGGTCGTCGGGAATCGGCGGCGCCCAGAAGCCCGACGACGCGAACGGCTCGGCCGGCAGGCCAAGCTCCGCGTACCTGGTCCGAAGGTCGTCGTCGAGGCGGATGTTCGGCTGGTCCAGGAACAGCAGATCCTCGCCCTTGACGCTGAACACCAGGGCCTTGGCGTTGACCGCGCGGGCACCGAGCGCGCCGGACCGGAAGATCGAGTGCAGCAGGAACAGCGCGAAGCTCGTCTTCGTCGCCACCCCGGAAATGCCGCTGATCGACACGTGTGCACCGCGGGTGCCGTCGAGGAACTCCATGTTGACGTAGATCGGCTCGCCGTCACGGCCGAGCCCGACCGGCAGCCGCGACTTCATCTGGTCGAAGTACAGAGCCTGGGCGCGCTCGGCCCCGGTGGCGCGGCGCACGATCTCTCCCGGCCGCGGCGGCACGTACACCTCGGGCTCGACCCTGGTGGTGCTGACCTCGGCGATTTCCTGCACCCGCGCGGGCAGCACGCCGTCGGAGATGAGAAAGACGTCCGAGCCGAAGCTCGCGCCCTCGTGCCTGGCGCGGACCTGTGTCACCACCCCGCTGGTCAGCACCGGCTCCCGCCCGGGAATCTCCCGCAGCGTGACGACGACGTCGTCAAGCTGCAGGTAGGACGTCTCGTCCAGGGCGACGGCGAACTGCAGCGGGGTGGAGTCCTCGGTCCCCGCCACCCGTCCGACCTGGTCAGCAGCGCCGTCGGCCAGGGAACTCACCTGGCCGGCAGTGAAGCTATCCGTCACTGAGCTCCTTCCGGGTGCCGCCTGTGGCCGCTGCCGAGCAGCCTAGACAGCGCCGCCGACAAAGGCCGGCGTAACACTCCGGCACGGCTCGGCATTTCGCCCAGAACGCCGGCGCGAACGGCGTCATCCGCGGGACGGCCGGTCAGCCCGACGGTGTGGCGGTCGGATCAGGGGCCGAAGCCGAGGGCGTCGGCGTGGGCGCCGGAGTGGTCGGCTCCGGCGTCGGCGTGGGGGTCGGCGCTGGCGTGGTCGGCGCCGGCGTGGTCGGCGCCGGCGTGGTTGGCGCCGGCGTGGTCGGCGCCGACGTGGTCGGCGCCGGGGAGGGCTGTCCTCCCGAGCCCCCGGATCCCCCGGAGCCCGGCGCGGGAGAAGGGGAACGTAACGGCTGCGGCGCGTGGCCCGTCCCCGCCAGCGGAACCGGCATCTCGCCGAGGTGCGCCGGCGTCAGCACGCCCGGAAGCGCCGGGCGCGGGCGCTTGTGGCGCCCCAGGGACGCTGGAGCGTCGAAGTGCGGAGAGATCGCCGTGGTAGCCGCCGGCACCGGGCGCGGGCTCGCCGCGACCGTCCTGACCGCGGATGCCGGCGTGTGCGTTGCGTCTGCCGTCATCCGGTACAGAATCGCGGTCGGCACCGCGAGCGCGGCGAGCGTCACCGAGGAGAAGACCATCACCTTCGGCACCCCACGGCGGGGCCGCAACGGGACCGGAGGGTTGCCATGGTCGCTATTGCCGGGTTTGTCTTGCTTGTTGTCCTGCTTGTCCGCCCGGCTCGCGAGCGTGCGGCGGTACGAGCCAACGGCGAGCGCGGTCCGGCTGATCCGGAGCCGGAGCCTGCCGGGCGGGATCGCGAGCGGCATCTCGCTGATCTGCTCGGCGCGCAACGCTCGGTCCCCGCGGCTGAGCGCGCAGGCGGCGCACGATTCGAGGTGCCGGCCGAGCTTGCCGGCGAACTGCGGTGTCAGCGGGAACGTGGCCAGGGCCCGCCCCTCGAGCATCTCGCCGAGCTCCGGGCACTTGGGCCGGCCCTCGCGGACGGCCGCGCGCAGGACCGCGATGACGGGCGCCGAGTGGTCGAAGGACAGACTCGCCTCGGACACCAGCGCGCGCGCCCGGCGCGGCGCGACGCCGATCACGGCCGCGAGGTCGGCCTCGGCGAGCCGGTGCCGGAACGTCAGGTTGAGCACCTCGCGGTCGCGTTCGGACAGCCGGCCCAGTGCGGCCCGGAGGATCAGCACCGTCTCCCCGGTCGACCCCGCGACCTCGTAATCCGGAACCGCCGCGCCGAGCTCGTCGAGCGTGGTCGTCTCGGCACGGCTGCTGAGCTTGACCCGTCCGCCGTCAAGCCGGTTCAGGCACTGCTGGCGGGCCGCCGAGTAGAGCGCAAGCCGGAGTTTGTCGGGCCCGGGCGCGCTGCCAACCTGCGCGTCCGCGGCGACCAGGCTGTCCTGCACCGCGTCCACCGCGGCAAGCGTGTCCAGGAGGAGGCCGTCACAGTAGTCGAACAGGGAGGCGGCATACGACTCGTACAGGTGCGCGAACACGTGCCGGCCGGAGTCGCGAGGCGATTCGGCTCGCTGATCGTCGGTGGACCCGCCGTGGTCAACCGACATGAAGCACCTCCCAACCGGCTCCTACTGGCGGAGGCTGACGTGATAGCGGAGGCGGGCGCCACTTAGATGACAACTAAACCCGGCCGGAGGTTGTCATCGCAAGAGGGATGAAGCGAGCCTAAGTGGCCTGCTGGCCTGATTTTATCTGAAATTTACTCTTTTGGAACGGCCGGGTGAGCGGCACGGCGCACGGGCAGGGCTCGCTTGACAAATCTATCTTTTTGCTTAACATAGTTAGCAGAGCAAGAGGAGGAGCCATGACCGATATCCGCAACATGGGCCAGGAAGTGCAGGCCGAGATCCTGAAGACCGTCCGCAAGGGCCAGGAGACCGTCACCGAGGCGATCAAGACCGTGCGCACGATGACGCCCGCGCTTTCCGAGCTGAACCTTCCGTTCGCCAGCAAGCTGCCGAAGCCGGAGGAACTGGCGGGCAGCGCCTACAGCTTCGCCATGAAGATCCTGGCCGAGCAGCGGAAGTTCGCCGAGGGCGTGCTGCACACGACCGGGCAGTTGCTCCCGTCCAGCGGCCGGACCAGCACCAGGAAGACCGAAACCCCGGGCAAGACCGGGACGAGCGGGACCGCCAAGAAGACCGGGCCCGCCGACTCGGGCAAGTAACCCGCCGCACGGCCGCACCAGCCCGTGGCACGGCCGCACCAGCCCGTGGCGAGCCCGGCCGGCCCGCCACGGGTTTCTTACCATCTCGCCACTGTTCTGCTTACTATTCTGGGCAGACACGGGCGAGCTACGTACCGAGGCGACGGTGACCGAAACCTGGAATGCGCAGATGGAGAGCCTCGGCGCCTTCATCCGCAGCAAGCGCAAGCTCGCCAACCTGTCGCTGCGTCAGCTCGCCGAGCGGACCTCGCTGTCCAACCCCTACCTGAGCCAGATCGAGCGCGGCTTGCACCAGCCGTCCGTCCGCGTGCTCAAGCTGATCTCCGGGGCGCTCAACGTGTCCGCGGAGACGCTGCTCACCCAGGCGGGCCTGCTCGACGCGGCCGCCGGCGACCTGGCCGGCGAGAACGGCGGGCCAGCGGCGGACGTGGAAGCGGCCATCGGCGCCGACGCGCGGCTGGCCGACGAGCAGAAGGCCGCGCTGCTCGCGGTGTACCACAGCATGCTCCGTGACTGACGGAGCTCGGGCGCCTGTACCGTAATCCCGGTGAGCACGGCAATCGTTGGTGCCCGGGTCGTCCCGGTGACAGGTGAGCCCATCGACAGCGGAACGGTTCTGCTCGACGGCGGAAAGATCGTCGCCGTCGGCGGGCCGGGGATCGCGGTGCCGGCCGGCGCCGAGATCGTGGATGCGGCGGGCAAATGGGTGCTGCCCGGCTTCATCGACGCGCACGCGCACGTCGGCGTCGTCGAGGAGGCCGAGGGCTGGGCAGGCCGGGACGGCAACGAGATGACCAGGCCGGTCACCGCGTACGTGCGCGCGATCGACGCGATCAACCCCGCCGACCAGGGCTTCCGCGACGCAATCGGCGGCGGCGTGCTGGCCGTGAACGTCAACCCCGGGTCCGGCAACGCGATCGGCGGCCAGACCGTCGCGGTCAAGTGCTGGGGCCGGGTCGTGGACCAGATGGTGCTGCGCGAGCCGTCCGGCATGAAGTCCGCGCTCGGCGAGAACCCGAAGCGCACCTATGGGGACCGGCGCGAGACCCCGTCGACCCGGCTGGGCACGGCCGCGGTCATCCGGGAGGCGCTCGTCGCGGCGAGCAACTACCTGGCCAAGCTGGCCGCGGCGGAGAACCAGCCGCCCCCGGAGCGCAAGCCGGTGGACCGGGACCTGGGCCTGGAGGCGCTCGGCCGGGTGCTGCGCCGCGAGATCCCGTGGCGCCAGCACTGCCACCGCGCCGACGACATCGCGACCGCGATGCGGATCGCCCGCGAGTTCGGCTACCAGCTCGTGATCGATCACGGCACCGAGGCGCACCTGCTCGCCGACCTGCTCGCCGAGCAGGGCATCCCGGTCATCATCGGCCCGCTGTTCACCAGCAGGTCCAAGGTGGAGCTGCGCAACCGGTCGCTGGCCAACCCCGGCCGGCTCGACGCCGCCGGGGTCACGATCGCGATCACCACCGACCACCCGGTCGTGCCGATCAACTTCCTGATCCACCAGGCCAGCCTCGCCGTCAAGGAGGGCCTCGACGCCGCGGCCGCGCTCCGCGCGGTGACGATCAACCCGGCGCGGATCCTGGGCGTCGACGACCGCATCGGCTCGCTCGAGCCGGGCAAGGACGCCGACCTCGTGATCTGGTCCGGCGACCCGCTGGACGTCACCAGCCGCGCCGAGCGCGCGTATCAGGACGGCCGTGAGATCTACGCATACGACTATGACCGCGGGCAGGAAGTCGTCGCCCAGCCATCGGCATTCGAGGGGCCGTAACGCTACCCCCTCACGTGATCGGGCCGAACCGGATCTCGGTGTCCGGGGTGTCTGGCGCCGCGAACCCGAGCAGGCGCTCCCCCTCGGCGCTGACCGCGTCGCGGTCACGCCCGCCGACGTCCCCGAACAACTCGACGGTCAGCACCGCCGCGCGACGTGCCGTGGTGACCCGCCACATGCCGCGGACGAACCCGTCGATCAGCACGGTGCCGGGAAAGATGCCGTTCCTGGTGGCCAGGCGCTGCCGGTCCGGCTCGCTGATGACCCGGGACCGGTCGCCGTGCGAGAGGACCAGGTTGTCGAACTCCGCGACCAGCCGGACGGGGGCCGGGGTATCCGGGTCCGGCCGCGGCGCGCCGGGCAGGTCGAACAGCTCACGGCCCTGCTCGTCGCGGAACGTGCGCAGCGATGGTTCCAGCCGGCCCATCACTTCCCGCAGCCCGGTCAGGCCCGACCAGGCCTGGGCGTCTGCCACGGTGGCGGGGCCGAACGCGGCCAGGTACCTGAGCACCACTGGTTCCACGGAAGCGGCCGCTTGCAGTGGCCTGCCGAGCCACGCCTCGGCCGAGGTGTGCGCCGCCCGGCCCGCCCGGCCCCACACGGCCCGGGGCGGCACCTGAACGAGCGGCACCAGGGCGCGAACACCCTGGGCCAGCGCGCCCCGCGGGTATTGCGGCCACCGGGACGTCAGCGCGTCGCCGATCTCGCTGAAGGTCATCGGCCGGTCCTCGACGAGCGCCCGGCCTGCCCGGGCGAGCTCCGCGCGGTCGACGCCGGTGAGCTGCTGGCCAAAGTTCCCCCGCAGGCCGCGTTCCAGCACCGATTGCAGCGCCGGGCGCAGGGCGAGACAGTCCTCGGCGGAGACCAGGTGAATGGTCCCGCGCATGAGACCGATGCGGACAACCCTCCTGGCCAGCAGCAGCTCGGCGAGATCGCCCGGGCGGAAGTCCTCCAGCCGGGACCACAGCCCGTAGTACGGCGGGAACGGAGCCTGCGCCTGCAGCCCGACCAGATGCTCGACGGTCTCGATCACCCGGCCGGCGCGCGGGCCGGCGGCACCGGGCAGCGGTTCCCGGCGCAGCAGCAGCTGCCGGCCGAGCAGCGCCCGGTTCAGCGCACGCCGGGTCAGCGTGTCCGGCATCCAGCGGTTACGCCGAGTGGCGGTTCAGGAACGCCAGCGTCCGCTTGTTGAACTCCTCGGCGTTCTCGTAGATGGGAGCGTGCGAGCAGTCCTCGAACACCAGCACCTCGCTGCCGCCGATCGCGTCGGTGATCGGGTCGGCGAACCGGGTCGAGCAGACCAGGTCGTGCCGGCCGAACGTGATCAGTGTCGGCGCCTGGATCGAGCCGAGCACCTCCCGGGCGTCGTGCGCCAGCACCGCCTCCGACTGACGCAGGAACGCGTCGACCGGGGCCATCGGGCGGCTGCGGACGAAGTCGGCGAGCGACTCGACGTACTCGGGCCGGGCCGCGTACAGCTCGGGCGTGAAGCACCAGGGGAAGATCCCCCTGATCACCATCTCGGTCACGCTGCCCAGGCCCTGGGCCATGATCTGCCACGTCTCCACGGCCGCGCGCAGGAACGGGTCGGTGTGGTCCCACGCGCTGTGCAGGGACAGCGTCTTCACCAGCTCGGGGTACCTGCCCGCCAGCCACATGCCGGTGGCCGCGCCGAGCGACAGCCCGAAGACGTGCGCCTGGCCGATGCCGGCCGCGCGCATGAACGCGGCGACGTCATCGGCGAATAGCTCCGTCGTGTACGTCCCCTCCGGCTTGCCGGACAACCCGGCCCCGCGCAGGTCCACGCTGTAGCACGTGAACTGCTTCGCGTAGTCGGCCACCTGGAACGCGTAGCACGCCTGGTCAGCGGCGAGGTACGGGATGAGCACCATGGGCTCGCCCTCGCCCTGCACCTCGTAGTAGATCTCAATGCCATTCGCCTGCACGGTCGGCATCGGCCGCCCCTCCCTGTCCGGCGGCGCGCGCCCTCGCGGCTGCCGCTGGGGTCAATTGTGCCCGTGCCGGGGGCGCGCCGTCGCCGGGCGGGGCTCAGCCAAGCTGAGCGAACGGGCGGACCTCGGCCGGCAGCCCGGTCGCCGCCGCGAACCTGCGGCCCCACTCGAGTGCGGCGTCGAGGCCGGGCGTGTCGATGACCGTGAACCCGCCGAGGTGCTCCTTGCCCTCGGTGTACGGACCGTCGGTGCTGAGCACGTCGGCGTCGGCGTCGGCGGCCCGCACATGGGCCAGGGCGGGCGGCCGGAGTTCTTCGAGAGTTTTATCTTGACAATTTTCTGTCGAGAGAGAACTATCGAGATATGTCTCTCGAAGATCCTCCCGGTGGTGAGCCGGACCACCCGGACGCCAACCAGAGCGTGCCGGCGAAACGGCAGGTCAACGACGCGCAGACCATGCGCGCTCTCTCACACCCCGTGCGCATAGCGATCCTCGAGACGCTCGGCGTCGAGGGCCCGATGACTGCCACCGAGGTGGGCGAGCGCATCGCCGAGTCGCCGACCACGTGCTCGTTCCACCTGCGCCAGCTCGCGAAGTACGGCTTCGTGGAGGAGGCCGGGGGCGGCAAGGGCCGGGCGCGTCCGTGGCGGATGAAGACGCTCGACATCGCGATCAGAGGTCACGACGACCCGGAAGCCGAGCTCGCGGCGGACGTTCTCGCCCGCATGTTCGTCGAGCGCCAGCGCGACAGGTACCGGACGTGGCAAGACACCAAGGCGGCCTACCTCCGTGAGTGGCGGGAGGCCGCCGGGGAGTCCGAGTACGTGATCTACCTAACCCCCGCTGAGCTGAGACAGCTGCGCGACGAGGTGAGCGAACTGATTTACCCGCGCTTTGCTGAGCGGCTCACCGACCCGTCCAGGCGGCCGCCGGGCGCGGCGCCGGTGGAGATGGTCACGTTCTCCTACCCGCTCAGCCCGCCGACCGACAGCCCACCCGCCGGCACGGCACCACCCGCCGGCACGGCACCCACCGACAACCCCCGGAGTGCCTCATGAGCCCCTGGATGCTGCACGCGATGGCCGACTCCCGCTGCCGGGAGCTGCGACGCGGCGCCGCGCGGCACGCGGATGACGCCCCGCGGCCGGCAGGGCGGCCCGCCCCAGTAGCCCCTCGCTGGCCGCAGATGCGGCGCCAGGTCGGCTACGCGCTGGTCGAGGCGGGGCTGCACCTCCTCGCCGAGGGCGGGCCGGCCCCGCGCGGATGACCCCGGCCTCTGGCGGCGCTGCGGTACATTCATCGGTCGTGCCGGAGCTGCGCACGTTCCGCGACGCCGGTGGCGCGGAACTGTTCGACCTGCCGGATGCCCCCAGGCCCGATCCGGATACCCCCGCGCCGCCGCGGTTCCTGCCCGAGTACGACAACGTCATGCTCTCGCATGCCGACCGCGCCCGCATCATCCCAGGCCGCCGCGCCGTGCCCCTGCCGCCAGGCCTGGGCGGCACCACCGGCACTCTGCTGATCGACGGCTTCTGGCGGGCTACATGGAAGATCAGGCGCCCGCGTGGTGGCGCCGTTACACTGCGAGTTGAGCCGTTCACCGAGTTGTCAGAGGCACAGGTGGCGGCTGTGACCGCGGAGGGGACCGGGCTGCTCGCGTTCGTTGCGCCCGATGCCGAGGCCAGCGAAATCCAGCTTGCAGCCACGAACCTGAGCGAGCCGCACCCAAAAACCCCTTAGGGGGGCCATACTGGTATTTCGTGAAAGCAGCTCGCAGCGCCACCCGGCGCTATCTCCCAGGAAGCCCTTTCAATAACATCCCCGAGCCGGTCAGGCACGTCGAAAGCTACGCGCTGAATGACCAGGTGACGCACGACAGGTACGGGCTCGGCGTGGTTATCGGTGTCGAAGAGGAGATCGCGGTCCTCGTCGACTTCGGCAGCCAGCAGGAGCGGATCACCACCCCGTACAACAAGCTGACCAAGCTCTAGGCTCCCGGTTCCCGCAGGCCGCTCCCGCGGTGCACAGCCATTCGCCATTGACCCGCAGATAGCACCTTGCGGGCAGTCAATGCGGTGCGGCCGGGCGGATTGCTGACAACGGGCCGCTACGCGCCGCGGCGCTGATCCCCGGCCGGGACCACGAGCTCGTCGCCGTGCTTTCGGAGTTCCGCGATTGTTGTCACGCCGAGAAGCTGGATGGTGCGGCGGAGTTGCGCGGTCAGCAGGCCGATGGCGTGCTCGACGCCCGCCTGCCCGGCGACGGCCAGGCCGTACAGGTACCCGCGGCCGACCACGCCGATGTCGGCACCGCGCGCGATGGCCACGGCCACGTCGGAGCCGTGGCGGATGCCGGAGTCGACGATGACGGCGACCTGCTCGCCGACCGCTTCCCGTACCGGCCGCACCAGGTCGATCGTGGGTATGCAGCGGTCGAGCTGGCGGCCACCGTGGTTGGACAGGTGGATACCGTCGACCCCTGCAGCCACGGCCCGGACGGCGTCATCCGGGCCGATCGGGCCCTTCAGCACGAGCTTGCCCGGCCACCGGGTGCGGATGGCGTCAACGTCGTCCCAGTTCAGAGTGGGGTCGAACTGGGCCGTGACGTCAGCAATCGTGCTGAGGCCGCCTTCTCCGGGCATGCTGAAGCTGGCGTACTCGAGCGCCGGTGCGCGCAGCATGGACGTCCAGTAGCCGGGGCGCACCGCGATGTCGAGCAGCGCGCCGAGCGTGAGCGCGGGCGGAGCCGTGAACCCCGTGCGCAGGTCCCGGGTGCGGCGGCCGCCAACCGCGGTGTCCACCGTGATCTCCAGCACCCCGAAACCCGCCGCGGCAGCCCGGTCGACGAGGTCCACGGTGAGCTTGCGGTCGCGCAGCACATAGAGCTGGAACCATAGGTCGGGGTGCCCGGTCGCGGCCAGTTCCTCGATCGTGTGCGTTCCGCACGTCGACAGGCCGTAGGGCAGGCCGCGGGACAGCGCCGCTCGCGCCACCGCGAGCTCCCCTTCCGGGTGGAATACCCTGGTGAAACCGGTGGCGGCGAGCCCGATCGGCGCCGAGAGCTCGGAGCCGAACAGCGAGGTGGACAGGTCCGGCTCGGACACGTCGCGCAGCACCCGGGGCCGGAACCGCCACCGGCGCAGCGCAGCCCGGTTGGCACGCAGCGTGAGTTCCTCGTCGGCCGCGCCGTCGGCGTAACCGAAAACTGGCCTGGGCAGCCGGCGCCGCGCGGCGCGCCTGAGGTCATCGAGGTCGTGGCACCGGCGCAGGATCCTGCGGTCGCGATCCGCCTCGAAACCGCGCAGCCGCACCAGTTCACGGATCTCCCGAGGCTTCATGCTGCCCGCCTTCCAGCGTCATGCGCGCCGCCCGGCCGGCGGCCATCCCGTCTCGTCGCGCCGCCCGGCCGGCGGCCATCCCAGCTCGTCGCGCCGCCCGGCCGGCACCCATCCCAGCTCGTCGCGCGCCGCCCAGCCGGCGCCCATCCCATCTTCCGCCCAGGTGCGAGGCTGATGGCAGGGGTGGAACGGGGAGATGTGGGTCACAGCAGAGCCCTGGCCGGGAAACCTCCCGGTGAGGGGAGCCCGGCGCGGGGGCCGGCGCCTAGTGGTCGACGTGCGGGTGCGGCCGCTGGCGGCCGCCGGCCGGGCCTCGCCGGGCCTGCGACGAGCGCTGCTCGATCACGAACGTTCCCCGGCCGGGCACGGTCTCGACCAGCCCCTCCTTGACCAGGATGTTGATGGCCCGGCGCACGGTTCCGACAGCCAGCCGCGTGTCCTCCGTCAGCTTGGTGATCGACGGGAGCTGGTTCGCGATCTTTCCGGACGCTATGTCTGCCCGCAAAAGCCCGGCGAGCTGCAGGTACGGGTGCTCCGGCGACGTCTCGTCGATCTTCACGCCGGTAACTTAACCGGCTGCGACATGCGGAAACCAGACAAGCCATTGCTTAGCATGGTCTGACATGGCTGTATGATCGACGTCATGGATGGCATCAACGACGGCGCCGGGCTCGCGGGCGAGTTCCCCGGCTGGGAGGCATGGCAGGGCATCGACCGGCTGTGGCACGCGCGGATCCGCGGGGCCATTCCCCCGGTGATGGTCCACGGCGATGATCTGGTCGACCTGCGCGACCAGATTCTCCGGCACGTACACAGCAGAGAAGACGAGCCTGGCGGCGACTGACCACGGCGAGACGCCGGGCGGGCCACAGCGGGCCGGGGACGGAGCCGGGGCGGGCACGGAAGCCCGACCAGGCCACGGCGGCACGGAAGCCCGACCAGGCCACGGCGGCACGGAAGCCGGCCACTAGGGTCGACGGGTGACAAACCGAGCGATCCTGGTGACCGGGGCCTCGCGGGGGATCGGCCGCGCCATCGCCAGCGCATTCGCAGACCAGGGCGACCGCGTGGCGGTGCACCACCGGGACTCGGCGCGCCTCGCCGCCGACGTGGTGGCCGGGCTTTCTGGGGACGGCCACATGGTGGTGCAGGCCGACCTGACCGATCCGGAGGACGCCCGCCGCATGGTGGACCGCGCGTGCGACGAGCTGGGCGGGCTGGATGTCCTGGTGAACAACGCAGGCGTCTTCACCGCACACCCGATCACCGAGGTCTCATACGCGCAGTGGCAGGCCGCCTGGCAGCAGACCCTGGGCGTCAACCTCGTCGGCGCCGCGAACGTGACCTGGTGCGCCGTCCAGCACATGATCAGCGGGAAACGAGCGGGACGCATCGTCAATGTGTCCTCCCGCGGCGCGTTCCGCGGCGAGCCAGGCCAGCCGGCCTACGGCGCGAGCAAGGCCGGCATGAACGCGTTCGGCCAGTCGCTGGCGATCGCCCTCGCCCCCCACGGCATCACGGTCGCCACGGTGGCGCCCGGGTTCGTCGACACCGACATGGCCGCGGGGCACCTCGCCTCCCCTGAGGGAGACGCGATCCGCGCGCAGAGCCCGTTCCAGCGGGTCGCCAGGCCGGAGGAGATCGCCGCGGCCGTGCTGTACCTGGCGTCTGCGGACGCCGAGTGGGCCAGCGGCGCCATCCTCGACCTCAACGGCGCGTCGTACCTGCGCTCCTAGAACACGCCACGTCCTGGTGCGGGTGCCCGCCCGGCTACCGGGGCAGCGAGTGGCGTGCGTACCTGCGCCGGCCGGCCGAAAGTGGCTCTTGGCAGATGAGGGCGTAGTGCCTGCCGGGCGGTGCCCACGCACTTGAAAGTGCCTTTTGTAAGCCCTCTCTTACTCACTCATGATGGTGTTACGCACTATTAGTGAGGTGAGGAAGAAAGATGGTTGAGCAGGTAACGCACCCGGAGGGGTCGCCGGTTCTCATCGAGGTGTGGTCCGACTTGGGCTGCCCGTGGTGCTACGTCGGCAAGCACTGGCTCCAGACCGCGATCGCGCAGCGCCCGGACGCGGATCGGTTCAAGATCGTGATGCGGTCGTTCGAGCTGAACCCGGCCGCGCCGAAGGAGCCGGAGACGATCGAGAAGGCCTTCATCCGTATCCACGGCGGCACCGCGGCACACGTGATGCAGGCCGAGCGTGAGCTCCAGGCGATCGCGCGCAAGGAGGGGCTGGATTTCACTCTGGACCGTCTCAGCGCCAACACCTTCGACCTGCACCGCGTGGTGCAGTACGCGAACGATGAGGGCCGCGGATTCGAGTTCTTCTCTCGTGTCCAGGACGGCTTCTTCGCCGGGACCCTCAACCCATACAGCCCGGATGCCCTGGCCGATGTCGCGGAGTCGGTCAGGCTGGACGGGCAGCGAGTTCGCGCGATCCTTGCGAGCAGTGAGTACGCCGACCATGTGCGCGCCGACCGAAGCGAAGGCCTGGAGCTGGGCGCTATCGGCGTGCCGTTTGTTGTCCTCGACCGCCGGGTCGCTGCCCCGGGCGCACAGAAGGTCCCGGTCTACGCCCAGCTGCTGGAGCAGGTGGCCGGACCCGTGCCGAGCGAGCGCGCGTCATGAGCCAGCCGAAGAGTGGGCTCCAGTTCGTGGCGGCTCCCGCCAGCGGATGGTGCGAGCCCGACACCGGGGTGTGCCACATTGACACTGCCGATGAAGCAGCCAGCGCTGAGGCCATCGACGAGACCGACGACGTGTCCGACAGGCCGGGCACCAAGGAGCGATGAGCACCGTCCACGCCACAGTCCGTCTACGCGCTGACCGGGGCCTTGCCCCGGCCGACTCCGGTCAGCGCGCTCGCGGCCCGGTTGGCGGCGATCTCGCCGTGGTGGGTGGCGGCCCAGCCGGCCATCGCCATCACCGCATCCATCAGCGACCGGCCAAGGCCCGTGAGCTCGTACTCCACCCGCGGTGGGACCTCGGCGTATGCGGTCCTGGTGATCAGCCCATCGCGCTCGAGGTGCTTGAGCGTCAGGGTCAGCATCCGCTGGGAGATCCCCGTGATGCTCGCCTGCAAGTCGGAGTAGCGCAATGGACCGGTGCTCAGGGTGCTGATGATCAGGACCGTCCACTTATCGCCGATGCGGTCGAGCACCTCACGGATGAAGCCGCTGTCCTCCGGCCATGCCCGGCACGGACCAGCGATCTGTCGCGCTGACGGCATCTCAAGTACCTCTCATCCGGTGCGCAACCGCACTATCAGTATGTAACGGTCGGCGGCCACGCGCCAGTCCACAGGTTGCAGCCTGAAACCACCGGCCTCCAGCAGCGATCTGGCGATGCAGCTGGTCGGGTTGCGGAACCCGGGGGCGGAGCCGCGCAACTGCGCGAGGCGGTCCGTTGATCGCCTCGGTCGGCCCGTTGCTGGTGCCCGGCCGGCCCGGCTGTCGCGCGTGAGCAGGCGCATCACGAGCCGCTCCCGATCATGACGGCGCCGGCGTGCAGCGGCGCGGGAAGCCCCGCGCCGGCCTTGGTGCCCATCTGGAAGCCGCCGAACATCAGCGACAGGATGATCAGGACGACGATCAGTCCCACGATCCACAGCAGGCACCCGGTGAGCCCGCGCCGGCGCCCCCACCGCTGGCGGGCTGAGCTCACCCGTCTCCAGGAGCGGTCGGCCATGACTCCTCCAGCCCGCGCTAGACCTGCCCGGTGCCGCGCACCGGGAGCGGGCGGGCACGCCGGCGGAGCGGGTTCGCCGACGCGCCCGGCACGGTGGCTAGCTCCGCGGAGCCGTGGTTGTCTCCCCGGTGACCGGCTCGTCCGTCTCGCTCGTGGTCGTCACCCGGCGGCGGCGCGGCGTAAAGAGGCTGCGGCCGGTGCTCGTCGTGGCGGCCGTGGGAGCCTCGTCCGCTTCGCGCTCGGAGTCCGCTTCGCGTGCGGCCTCCGCTTCGCGGGTGGCGCGCCGGGCGTCGCTGACGCTGATCACGGAGAACCGGCCGATCGCCATCGCGGCGAGCAGCACGATCACGACGCCGAGCCCGGTGAAGAAGCCGATCTGCTCCAGCGTTCGGTGGGTCGCGTCACCAACCGGCGTCCCCGGCACCATCTGCATATGGATCCAGGTCGGGCCGATCAGGCTGCCCAGCACGAACCAGGCACCGCTGAGCGCGGCAAGCCAGGCACCGAAGTGCGCGGTCGGCCGGTATGCGCTCGTGAGCACGATCAGGCCGCCGAGGAAGGCGGCAGCGCCCGGCAGGATGTCGAGCCAGAGCCGGCCGGTGGTGTACGTCCACGTCTTGTCCGGCGTGTACGCATAGTGGAAATACGGGCCGATAAAGGGGATAAGAGCGCCCCAAATGCCCAGCAGGACCAGCAGCAGACCGCTGAGCACGCCGCGGCTTCGGCGAACCCGCAGCATCCCGTTCATACGGATCACTTCCTCCTGCAGGCGGAGCGGTTTAGTCGCCTGCGCGCGCTCAGCTACCCCGCTGGCACGAGTCCATGCAAGGCACCGGTAACTGGCGCATAAGCCATTGCCGTTCCCCGTGGCCGCGCTGCCGCCCGCCGGCGGCTGATACTGTCCCGTGGACAGCCGGGTCCAGGCCCAGGCAGCCGGGGGGAGGAGCCGAGGAGAGCCATGGTGGTGCCGCTCGCCGTCCGCGGCATAGTGGCCGCGATCGGCGTGCTGCTCATCTGGACCGCGGCCCGGAGCATGATCGGCACCGTCATCGTGCCGAGGCCGGTCGGCAGCTGGCTGACCCGCTGGGTCGACAAGATCGTGAGCTTCGGCTACGGCGCCGCAGCGAAGACGATCAAGGACCACAAGAGGCGCGACCGGCTGATGGCCGGCCAGGCTGCGGTGATCCTGCTGATGCAGCTCGTTGCCTGGCTGCTGATCTTCTTCGTCGGATTCTCGCTGCTGCTGTGGCCGTTCGTCAGCAACGTGACGATCGCGTTCACGACCGCAGGACCGGCGATGTTCGAGATCGGCTGGCAGCCGTTCGGCGGGACCGCGCCGCGGACGATACTGGACATAGCGTCGCTTACCGGGATCATCACCGTCACGCTGCAGATCGCCTACCTGCCCACGCTGTACTCGGCGTTCAACCGGCGCGAGACCGAGGTGGCGCTGCTGAACGCCCGCGCCGGCGTGCCGTCGTGGGGACCCGAACTGCTGGCCCGCACCCACTACGCGCTGGGCTCGGGCATGTCGACGATCGACACCCTGCCCGATCTGTACGCGGCGTGGGAGCGCTGGGCCGCGGACGTCGCCGAGAGCCACACCACCTACCTGCCGCTGGTCAGGTTCCGGTCGCCGAAGCCGATGTCGTCCTGGGTGACCGCCCTGCTCTCGGTCCTGGACTCGGCGGCGCTCTACCTCGTCCTGTCCCCGGAGCGGGCGCCCGTGGTCGCTGCCCGGTTGTGCCTGCGCAGCGGGTTCATCTGCTTCGGCGACGTCGCCCGGGCGATGGGCCTCGAGGTCCCGGACGAGCCCGACCCGAGCGCCGGGATCAGCGTCACCTACGAGCAGTTCGCGGACGCGGTGGCCCGGATGGAAAAGGTGAACTTCCCGATCGATCGCACGCCGGAGGAGGCCTGGCCGGACTTCGTCGGCTGGCGCGTCAACTACGAGCAGGCCGCCTACGCGATCGCGTACGCCCTCGACGTCGTGCCCGCGCTGTGGTCTGGCCCGCGGCCCCACCCCCGGCCCGAGATCGCGCCGATCCGGCCGCCCGAGGGCAAGCCGCCCGACGGCAAGGAGACTGATCACAAGCCGGCCAAGGACACGTCGGCGACGGGCAAGGCGGCCGACGGCAAGGCGGCGCATCACCGGCCGGCGGGCGGCAGGCGGGCGGCTGGCAGGCCGGCGCATCACCGGCCCGCCGACGGCAAGGCGCCGCAGTAGCCAGCGATGAAAGCCGCGGAAGAGCGTGTACTTGCCGGGATCCGGGCCGAGCTGAACCGGCTCATCCGTTATGACGACGAGTCGATCGTGAACGGCGCCTGGATCCGGCAGCGGTACGACTGCGGCTGCTACCCGACGTTCGCGCCGGCAAGGACGCAGGCGATCGAGACGGCCTGGCACGAGGCCGGCCACGCGGTGGCCGCGCTGACCGTCGGGGCGCGGTTCAGCTCGGCCAGCATCCACCACGCCTGCGGCAAGGAGGGCCGCGTGCACGGCATCCGGGGCGCCGGCGACCGGGCGTTCGTGATCGACGCGGCCGGCCAGATCGCGGAGCGGCTGCGCACCTGGTCCATGCTCGAGCGCGACGAGGACCTGGGCGCGTGGCTGCCGACCTGGAAGAAAGACGGCGGGGACGCGCGGCGCTTCCGGCGGACCCTCGGCGAGCGGTTCGGCACCGACGAGTGCGCCGCGTGGCGGTACAGCGAGCGGCTGCTCACCCCGCAGCGGCTGAAGATCAGGGCGGTGGCGCGGGCGCTGCTGGTGCACCCGCGCTTCCTCCCCTACGCCGTGGTGTCAGCGATCGCCGCTGGGGCGTGAACGGAGGCGGGATGACCAGAGACGAGCTGCTCGGCTACTGCCTGGCCAAGCCGGGCGCATGGCAGGACCAGCCGTGGGAAGACGACGTGGTGGTGAAAGTCGGCCCCAAGATCTTCGCCTTCTTCGGGATGGAGCCGAACCTCACGGTCGGGGTCAAGTGCGGCGCCAGCCGCGAGGCGGCCGACGAGTGGCTGCTTCGCTACCCCGACGATGCGTCGGTGATGCCGTACATCGGGCGGTCCGGCTGGAACAGCTTGCAGCTCGGCGGGGGGATCCCAGACGACGAGCTGCTCGAGGCCGTCGACGCCTCCTACGACACGGTGGTCAGCAAGCTCCCAAAGAAACACCGCCCCCGCCCCTAGGGGTGCATCCCGCAGATCTTGACATGCCATAGTGTCGCCGGCCCGTAGCTGTCGCTCTAGCTGGCGGTAGCTTTCGTCAAGTCGATCTTGGGGGTGCCCTGGCTGGCCTCGCGTGGACGAGGCTGGCGGTGATCTTTGCAGCCGGGTGGGGTGCGGTGGGGGTGCCTGGGCTCACGCTGATTTATGCGACCTCCGGGCTGCTGCCTGGGGTCATCTGGCGTCGTCCGAGCTCCGTCATGGCGGAAGGCCGGGCGCCAAGCTAGAGTCGGCGTGGCCCGCGGGCCCGCCATAGCAACAACGGCGTCTGATCCGGCCTTCCGTGCCCTCTCAGCGTGCCACCACTGGCCGGTGGTTGTGAAGGAAGCTGGGCTGGTGGCGTGTCACCTCCAGCGTGCTGGGTCGTAGGGTGCCTGGTCGCGGACCATCGCGTAGGCGATCTTGCTGGCCCGCTTGGCCAGGGCGCAGGTGATGATGCCTCCGGGTTTGCCGCGCTCGCGCAGCGAGCGGGCGTAGTCGCGGGCTGCGGGGTCTTGCAGCCACAGGCCGGTGCCCAGGCCGGGCAGAGCGCGGCGCAGGTGCACCGAGCCCTCGCGGCTGATGCCGCCGTCGCGGCGACGCCCGGCCGACTCGCAGGCCACCGGGGTGAGCCCGGCCGCGCGGTAGATCTTCGCTGCTGACGCCCACCGGGCAGACGGGCCGCATGCGGCGGCGTAGGCGGCGGCCCGGACCACCCCCCAGCCCGGGACGGTGGTGAGGATCGCGTACTCGGTGGCGGGCAGCAGCGCGGCGAGCCGGTCCTCGGCCTGGCCGATCTGGGTGCCGGGGTCATCGAGCAGGGCCAGGTCGGCGGCGAGCACCTGCCGCGCGGCCGGCGCCTCTGGCAGCGGGATCGCGGCGCGGGCGGCGTGCACCAGCCGGGCGGCCATCACTCCGGACACGCGCACCCCGCGGTGGGCGGCGAAGGCGCGGAACCGGTCTTCGCCCAGCCGGGCCAGCCGGGCCGGGTCAGCGAAATGCGCCGCTACCAGGCGGCCGGCCTTGGTGCGCAGCACGTCGGGCAGCGCCCGGGTGACCCCGGGAAATGCCCGGTCCAGCTGGCTGAGCAGCTGGTTCTTGGTCGCGGTCCGCACCCGGATGCGGCGGCGCCGGTGCCCCGCCCAGGCCGACAGCTCCATCAGCGCCTCATCGGCCGCCACCACGGGCAGGCCCCGCCCGGCCAGCAGCAGGTCGGCGATCGCGGCCAGGCCGGCCCGGTCGGTCTTGACGCCGCGGCTGCCGTTCACCCGCCGCTGCGCGGTCACGTGCGCCGGATTCAGCTCCACCACCTGCCAGCCGGCCGGCCACACGCCCGGCGCGGTCAGCGGCCGGTGATAGTGACCAGCCGCCTCGACGCCAACCCGGACCAGCCGGACCTCCGCCGGCAGCGCCCGCTGCAGCCGCGCCAGCATCCCGGCCACCCCATCACGGGTGATCTCGAAGTCCATCGCGGGCATCACCGCCCGCCCAGCGAAGCCGGCCGCCATCACCGCGGCCGACGACTTGCCCACATCGACCGGGACCGCGATCAGCTGCCGCAACGGCACGTCCTCCGACCTGGCGGTCCACCCTGACACGACCGGACTGCGCACCGGCCACCTCCGGCGAGGTCACGAGCCAGGACCCTCCCGTCCCAGCCCCAGCGGACTGGAAGTCCCCCGCTCCCATCACCATTTGTCGCACATCGGTTACATAGAGCAAAGGCGACACGCCGGAGTTATATCAGCAACAGCGATGGTGCCATCGACCGGGCTGGGGAAGGGCTGGTGCCATCGACCGGGCTGGGGAAGGGCTACGGCGGCAGGGCTGGGTGGCGGGGCTGGGTGGCGGCCGGGGCCGGTGGCGGCTTGACTCCGTACCGGGGTACGGCGGCTAGCTTGGGAGCATGGCTGGGCTGACCATCGGGAAGTTCGCCGC
>JASHQP010000007.1 GCA_030039095.1 Streptosporangiaceae bacterium | reverse complement strand
TGGCCCCGCACCCCCGGCTGGCCCCGCACCCCCGGCTGGCCCCGCACCCCCGGCTGGCCCCGCTGGCCCCGCACCCCCGGCGGTGGCGCGGATCGCGATGTGGTCTGGGCCGCGGACGATCTCCACGGCCATGATGCGGTCGTTCGGGAACCGGGCCGACACGGTGGTCGTCGACGAGCCGCTGTACGCGTTCTACCTGACCCACAGCGCGGTGGTGCACCCGGCGCAGGACGAGATCGTGGCGTCGATGCCGTCCGGCTGGCGGGAGGTGCTCGACGAGCTCAGCTACGGCCCGCTGCCGGACGGCAAGACCGTGTACTACCAGAAGCACATGACGCACCACCTGCTGCCCGAGGTGGACCGGGACGCGCTGCGCCCGCTGCGGCACGCGTTCCTGATCCGCGACCCGCGTCAGCTGCTCGCGTCGTACGCGCGGGTGCGCAACGAGCCGACGCTCGCCGACCTGGGTCTCGAACAGCAGCTGGAGATCTTCCGGCTGGTCGGCGGGCCGGTTGTGGACGCCGCCGACATCCTGCGCCATCCGCGGCCGATGCTGGAGTCGCTGTGTGCCGCGCTGGAGGTGCCGTTCGACGCCTCGATGCTGTCCTGGCCGGCCGGGCCACGCCCGACCGACGGCGTCTGGGCCCCGCACTGGTACGACGGGGTGTGGAAGTCCACCGGCTTCGGCCCGCACCGCGAGCCCTCGGTGGACCTGCCCGCCGCGCTGGAGCCCCTGGCCCGGCAATGCCGTCCGTTTTACGATGAAATGTACGCCCAACGGCTGGCGCCGTGACCCCCGCCGCAGCCGTTTTCCATGATCCCGGAGGATTTTTCGCACATACGACACAAAAACCTCCGGGATCATGAACGAGGAGGAGATTGAGATGCTGCAGAGGTTCGACGAGCGGAACCGGGACCTGATCGTCAATGTGGCGGGGCGCCTGACGCACCGCGACCAGGCGGCGGTCAGCCCGTTCGACTCGGCCGTGCAGGGCGGCGACGCGGTGTGGGAAGGCCTGCGAGTCTACAACGGCAAGATCTTCCGGCTCGACGAGCACCTGGCCCGGCTGCGGCGCTCGGCCAAGGCCCTGGCGTTCGAGTCGGTGCCGTCCGACGAGGAGATCACGCACGAGATCCGGCGCACGCTGCAGGCCAACGGCATGACCGACGGGGTGCACATCCGGCTCACGCTGACCAGGGGCGTGAAGATCACCAGCGGGATGGACCCGCGGCTGAACCAGTCCGGGCCGACGCTGATCGTGCTGCCCGAGCACAAGCAGCCGGTCTATGACGCGTCCGGGATCTCTTTGATCACCTCGAGCGTGCGCCGCGCGGCGCCGGACAGCCTCGACCCGAAGATCCACCACAACAACCTGCTGACCTCGATCCTCGCCAAGATCGAGGCCAACGCGGCCGGCGCCGACGACGCCCTGATGCTCGACAACCGCGGTTTCGTCGCCGAGACCAACGCGACGAACGTGTTCCTGGTGGCCGGGGGCGTGCTGGGCACCCCGTCGGCGGCCGCGTGCCCCGCCGGGATCACCAGGGGCACGGTGCTCGAGCTCGCCGCCGAGGCCGGCATCGAGTGCGTGACCGGCGACTACTCGCTGTCTCAGTTCCACGCGGCCGACGAGGTCTTCGTGACCGGCACGATGGGAGGGATCGCGCCGGTGGTCGCCATCGACGGGCGGACGATCGGCGACGGCGCGCCGGGGCCGGTCACGGCCGTGCTGACCAAGCTGCTGGCCGATCTCACCGCGCGAAGCGGCACCCCGGTCACCTGAGGCCGCTCCGACCGGTCCGACCGGTCCGCTGATGCCCGGCGGCACCCAGCCCGGTCTTGCCGCGCCGCCCCGGCATCACCTCTGTGCCGCCGG
Source organism: Streptosporangiaceae bacterium (assembly GCA_030039095.1). Next base: position 3,546 of record JASHQP010000007.1, on the reverse strand, counting down.
ACCGCATGGCAGAGAATGGGCAGCATGACAGATACACGCGAGATACCCACGATCGCGCTGCCCGGCGACGTGATCATGCCCATGGTGGGATTCGGCACCTGGCCGATGCGGGGGCAGAAGGCTTGCAAGGCCGTGGGGGCGGCGCTGCAGGCTGGGTACCGCCATCTCGACACCGCGACCATGTACGGCAACGAGGAGGAAGTGGGCCGCGCGGTGCGCGACAGCGGCCTGCCCCGGCAGGACGTCTTCCTGACCTCGAAGCTGCGGGCCGGTGACGCCGGCCGGGAGCGGGCCGAGCTCACGCGTTCGCTGCGCGCGCTCGGCACAGACCACCTCGACCTGTGGCTGATCCACTGGCCGCCGCACGGCAAGACCAGCGTGTCCGCCTGGCGGGCGCTGCTCGGTCTCCGCGACGAGGGCCTGACCCGGGCGGTCGGGGTGAGCAACTACTCGCTGGCCCAGATCGACGAGCTCGTCGAGGCCACCGGCGAGGCCCCGGCGGTCAACCAGATCCACTGGAACCCGCGGCGCTACGACCCGGGCCTGCTCGGCGGACTGCGGGAGCGTGGCGTGGTCGTCGAGGGCTACAGCCCGCTCAAGGACACCAACCTGAACGACCCCGTGCTGACCGAGATCGCGTGGGCGCACAGTGTCACGCCCGCGCAGATCGTGCTCCGCTGGCACCTGGAGCACGGCATCGCGGTCATCCCGAAGTCCGCGGATCCCAAGCGGATCGTGACCAACCTGGACCTGTTCCGCTTCTCGCTCGACCCCGATGAGGTCGCGCGGATCGACGGCCTGGCCCGCTGACGGCGCGGGCAGGCCGAGCGTGCCCGGCAGCCCCGGCTTCCTGCCGTCACGGGACGGGTTCGCGTTCACGAACGCGTGGCCGTCGGCCCCGGCGGTCACGGTGCGCACGCCGTTCGGCAGCATCGGCATCGGTGACGACGCGGCCGGCCTGTGTGGCGGCATGGTCTTCGCCGCGCTGGACTACTGGCGCGCGGGTGTCCGTCCGCCCGCGGCCAGGCCGGCTCCGGGCTCGGCGCTGCACAACTACGTGGTGCGCCGGCTGATCGCGTCCTGGAACCTTCCGTCCGGCGTCGCCCGGTACTACGAGTGGATGAACCTGCCGGACGGCGACACCAGGGTCACCGTCGGCGCGCGGCACCTGTTCACCGAGCGCGGGGTGTCCCGGCGGACCGTCGCCGGGCACTGGCCGCGCGTGCGGGCGAGCCTCGACGCCGGCGTTCCCGCGGCCCTCGGCGTGGTCACCGTGGCATCGGCGAACCCGGCGAAGCTCCGCCACAACCACCAGGTGCTCGCGTACGCGTACACCGTCGCCGGGAACGAGGTCACGGTCCGTGTGTATGACCCGAACACCGGCAGGGACGACAATGTGGGTATCGCGTTCGACGTCTCCTCACCCGGCCGGGCGACCGTGTTCCGGCACAACCTGAGCGTGGGCTGGCCGGTGCGCGGCTTCTTCCTTGCCGCCTACTCCCCCGTCACCCCGCCGGCCGGCTGATCCCGCAGCCGCCCCGCAACCGAAGGGACCGACCGTGGCCGAACACCACATCGCCAAGGGCGACCTGGTCGAGGATTTCGAGCTCCCCGACGAGACCGGCACGATGCGCAAGCTGAGTGACCTGCTGGCCGGAGGGCCGGTGGTGCTGTTCTTCTACCCGGCGGCCATGACCAAGGGCTGCACGATGGAAAGCTGCCACTTCCGGGACCTGGCCAAGGAGTTCGCCGGCGTCGGCGCCGTGCGGGTCGGCATCAGCCGGGACAGCGTGGGCAAGCAGTCGCGCTTCGCCGAGAAGCACGGGTTCGGCTACCCGCTGCTGTCCGACCCCGATGGCCGGGTCGCGCGCCGGTTCGGCGTGCGCCGTGCCCTCGCGCTCGGGCCCCTCGCCACCAGGCGGATGACGTTCGTCATCGGCACCGACCGGAGGGTCCTCGAGGTGATCCACAGCGAGGTCAGCATGGACGCGCACGCCGACCGCGCCCTCGATGTCCTCAGGGCGCGCGCCGCGGCCTGAACGGCCATATGCCGAAATATGGCCGCCGACTGGCGTGGGAGTGGTAAGGATCGGGCGGACGTGGGTAACAGCCACGGACGAGAGACCTGGGAGGTGCCATGGCCAGCAATGGCGAATCAGGGCAGGTCGTGGTCGTGGGGGTGGACGGGTCTGACCCGTCCGTGGCCGCGCTGCGCTGGGCGGGCGGGTACGGAGCCGCCACGGGAGCGACGGTGCGCGCGGTCCGCGTCTGGCATTACCCGTCGTCGGCCGGCTTGCCGGCGGGAAAGATGCCGGAGTCGGTCGACGCCGAGGTCGAGGAGCAGATGCGCAGCGAGCTCTCCGGGGCGGTCACCAAGGCGAGGACGGACCCGTCGGCCCACATCGAGACCAAGATCGTCTACGGGCACCCGGCCGAGGCGCTGATCGACGAGTCACGCGGCCAGAGCCTGCTCGTGGTCGGGCACCGGGGTCACGGCGGCTTCACCGAGGTGCTGACCGGCTCGACCGCGATTCACTGTGTCAACCACGCGGCCTGCCCGGTCGTGGTGGTCCGGGGCCCGGCTCGGTGATCCGGCGCTGACCCGGCTCGGTGATCCGGCGCTGACCCGGCGACGCAGCCAGGTATCGGCGGGACGAGGGCGGGTATGTCCCGATCCGGGGGGACGCATGGTTGCTAACAGGGCGGTACTCGGAGCGCAGCCGTTCCTGCGCGGCATGGCCGACGAGCACCTGGACACGCTGGCCGGGCTGTGCGAGCACGTCGCGGTGGCGTCGCGGCAGCGGCTGTTCGAGGAGGGGACGAGAGCCGACCGGTTCTGGCTCATCGACGCCGGGCAGGTCACGATCGACACCACCGTGCCCGGCCGCGGCCGGCTGATCATCGCAACGCTGGGGCGCGGTGACGTGATGGGCGTCGCCTGGCTGCTGCCGCCGTACCAGTGGCGGTTCGGCGCGGTGACCACGCAGCCGATGCAGGCATACGAGTTCGATGCCCCCGCGGTGCGCGCCGCGTGTGACGAGGACCCGAGCCTGGGCTACGAACTCGGCCGCCGGGTCTCCGGCGTGCTGGTACGCAGGCTGGAGGCCATCCACCGCCGCCTGCTCGAGGCGTCCGCGCGCGCCGAGCCCGCCCTGTAGATCGTCAGCGGTGCCGCTGGAGGGGCTCGACGCCGACGTCCACCTCTGCCCAGAACCACCCCGGCGACCACGTGACCTGGGAAAAAGTGGCTTGCACGCGGTCAAGGCCGCCGAGATCAGCGGCCGGACGCCCACCGGCGGAGCATGCCGATCCGCGCCTGGATCTGGTCGGCCGTGGCCTCCGGCAGCGGTGGCCCGCCGCAGGCCCGGCGCAGGTCCGCGTGGATCGCGCCGTGCGGCTGGCCGGTGCGGTGGTGCCACGCGGCGATCAGGCCGTTCAGCTCCTTGCGCAGGCCAGCCAGCATCTCCCTGGTGGCGGGGGCCGCGGCGGTGGCGGGGGCGGCAGTGGTGGCGGGGGCGGCAGTGGTGGCGGGGGCGGCAGTGGTGG
>JASHQP010000083.1 GCA_030039095.1 Streptosporangiaceae bacterium | reverse complement strand
GAGCTTCGGCTTGCAGCGACTCGAGTCGCAGTCGACCCGGCGGAGCTGCGGCCGGAGTTCGACGCGGTCCTCGCGCGCGTGCTGGCCGAGCTGCAGAGCGTGGCGCGCGCGATGCCGGGGGCGTCGTGGTGACCGAAACCGAAACGCTGGATGCGGCCCGCCGGATCGCGGCATCGGTACCCGATCCCGAGCTGCCCATGCTGACGCTCGCCGACCTTGGCATCCTGCGCGACGTCAGCGTGTCCGGCCAGCGGGTGACCGTCTCGCTGACGCCGACATACTCCGGCTGCCCCGCGCTCGCCGAGATGCGGCGCGATGTGGCGGCCCGGCTGGCTGCGGCGGGGTTCGCCGACGTGGAGGTGCGCACCGTACTGAGTCCGCCCTGGTCGACGGACTCGATCAGCGCCGACGGCCGCCGCAAACTAGGGGCCGCCGGCATCTCGGCACCCCGTTCCCTTACTGCTTGCCCGGCGGGACACCGTGCGCCCCTGGGACACCCCGGACCCCATGGACCCGAGGCCCCCGGCACGTGGACCGCGGGCCCGGTTCCGCTGACTCTGATCACGACCGGCCCGCCGGTTGCCTGCCCGCGGTGCGGCTCGGCCGACACCACCCAGACCGCGGCGTTCAGCGGGACCGCGTGCAAGGCGCTGTATGCGTGCGAGGCCTGCCACGAGCCCTTCGAGCACGTGAAGGCGCTCTGATGGCCGCGCCGAGGACCGAGTTCCACAAGCTCACCGTGGCCCGGGTCGACCCGCTCACCGACGACTCCGCCGCGGTCACCTTCGACGTCCCGGACGGCCTGCGCGAGCGGTTCCGCTTCGCCCCCGGCCAGTCGCTCACGATCCGCCGCGACGGCGAGCGCCGCTCGTACTCGATCTGCGCGGCCCAGGGCCGGCCGCCGCGCATCGGCGTGCGCGAGGTTGCCGGCGGCGCGGTGTCCGGGTGGCTGGTGCACCAGGTCCGGCCCGGCGACGTCATCGAGGTCCAGGCGCCGGCCGGCTCGTTCACCCCCGACCTGGACCGGCCCGGCCACCACGTGCTGATCGCCGCCGGCAGCGGGATCACGCCGGTCCTGTCGATCGCCTCCTCCGTGCTCGCCGCGCGCGCCGACTCCGCGGTCACGCTCATCTACGGCAACCGGCGCAGCGACACGGTGATGTTCGCCGACGAGGTCGCCGACCTCAAGGACGCCTACCCGGCGCGGGCCTGCCTGGTCCACGTGCTCAGCCGCGAGCCGCAGGAGGTCGAGCTGCTGCGCGGGCGCCTCGACCCGGACAAGCTGCGGGCGCTGCTGCCGGCCACCGTGGACGTTCCGGCCGTTGACCACTGGTGGCTGTGCGGGCCATACGAGATGGTCGAGGGGGCGCTCGGCGTGCTGGCCGGCCTCGGCGTCCCGCGCAGCCGCCTGCACCGCGAGCTTTTCTACGTCGAGGACGCCCCGCCTCCCGAGGCCACCCATGACGAGCCGCCTCCCGGGCCCGGCGCCGAGGTCACGATCGTCCTCGACGGCCGCAGCAGCACCGTGACCGTGCCGCCGGGCACGGCCATCCTGGACGGCGGCCAGCAGGTCCGTCCCGACCTGCCGTTCGCATGCAAGGGCGGCGTGTGCGGCACCTGCCGGGCCCGGGTGACCAGCGGCAGGGTCACGATGCGGCGCAACTACGCCCTGGAGCCCGAGGAAGTCGCGGCCGGGTACGTGCTGACCTGCCAGTCCCTGCCCGCCACCGACACCGTCACGGTCAACTACGATTCCTGAGCACTTCGGGCGAACTTTCCGGGGCTGGTGCCGAGGAGCTGGGTGAAGTGCCGGCTGAGGTGCGACTGATCATAAAAGCCGGTCTCGGCCGCCGCCAGGCTCGCCGGCATCCCGTCCAGCAGGAGCCGCCGGGCACGGTCCACGCGGCGGCCGGTCAGGTACTGGTGCGGGCTGATCCCGAACTGCCTGCTGAACATCCGGACCAGGTGGGCGGGGTGGGCGTGCAGGGCGGCGGACGCATCCCGCAGGGTGAGCCTCGCGCAGAAGCTCGCGTCGATCAGGTCACGCAGGTCATGTGCCAGGCCGGCGCCTGTCCTCGGCGGGCCCGGCTTGCCGGGCCGGCCCAGGTGGCCGCGCAGCCGCTCCGCGATGAACGCCAGCCGGCTCTCCGCCTCGAAATCCTCGCCCGGCCGGTCGAGCACCTGATGCAGCTTGTGGATCCGCTGGTAAAGAACAGGATCGGGCATCAGCGGCTCGTCGACCGCCCGGCCGGTGAGAGCCAGCGGCACCTGAGACAGGTCGAGGTATACGACTCGCTTCCTGAAGCCCGCGGCGGTGGCGGCACAGCCGTTGTGCGGGACATGCGGAGGCAGCAGCGTGACGGCCTGGCTCAGCGCATGATGCTCGCGGCGGTGCAGGTCGTACCGGACGACTCCGCTGTCGACGATCAGCAGTGTCCACGACTCGTGCGTGTGCATGGGGTAGACGTGGCTGGTCATGCGCGCATGGAGGACTTCGGTGACACCGGGGACCGCGGGCCGCCAGGCACGGATCCGGGTGTCGTCACTCATGCAAAGAACGTACAAGACCCGCGACTGGGGAGGGCGCTTCGATCGATGTCATGGATGCGGACAGCCAGCCGGTCAGATTCGACACCAAGATCGCGGTTCTGCTGCGTGACGACCTGGCCGCATGGCAGGCCCTCAACGTCACCGCATTCCTGGTCAGCGCCATCGGGCAGCGGAATCCGGACGTGATCGGCGAGCCCTACGCGGATGCGGACGGGACGGAGTACCTGCCGATGTTCCGTCAGCCGGTCGTGGTGCTGCAGGCGGGCAAGGACACCCTGGCGCGCTCGTTCGAGCGCGCGGTGAGCCGGGACGTCGCGCTGTCTATCTTTACCGCGGACCTCTTCATGACGGGCAACGACCGGGACAACAGGGCCGCTGTTCGGGCGGTGAGCCGGGCGGACCTGGACCTGGTCGGCATCGCCGTGTTCGGCCCGCGTGGCACCGTTGACAAGATTGCCAAAGGCGCGCGCATGCACCCTTGAGTGCAGGGTCAGGGCGGGGCGGGCACGGGCAGATCGTGTGGCGGCGAGGACGCCAGTGCCTGTGCACCAGGGCGTGAACGCCGGCCGAATCACAGAACTCGGTGCTCCGTTGGCCACCACGACCAGCGTGCTCTTGCCGGCCGGCGTGCCCGGCGGGAGCGTGAACTCGGTCGAGGATCTTGCACTCGGAGCGACCGGCACCGAGCTCCAGTTGCTGGTCCGCGCGCAGGTCCCGCCGGGGGCGAGGTTTCGGGTTGCGTCAGGCGGTGCGCGCCGGCGCCGGTGCTGTGGCGGGCCGCCGCGTGATGAACCGGGTGGCGAGCATGTAGTACAGCGGCACGGTGATGACCAGGCCCACGATCCACGACAGGTCCGTCCCGTTCATCGCGCTGGCGGCCGGGCCGGTCCACAGGGTGGTCGACATGAACGGGATCTCGACGGCGATGCCGATGAGGTACGCGATGACCCCGATCCAGCCGATGCGCCCGTACGGCCCGCCGGTGGGGTCGAAGAAGGCCTCGACGTCGTAGTTGCCGCGCCGGATCAGGTAGTAGTCGACCAGGTTGATCGCGGTCCACGGGATGAGGACGTACAGCAGCAGCAGGATGAAGTTCGTGTAGTTGGTGAGGAAGTTCGCCTGCAGGCCGATCGCCAGCACGAGGGACAGGGCCACGATCGCGACGGAAAGGATCGCGCGCACCCTGGCGCCGGGAATCCAGCGCCCGGCGAACGTCTGCCCGGTCGTGATCGAGCACAGCACCCCGCCGTACAGGTTGATCGAGTTCGTGTCCATGATCCCGAGCGCGAACACGATCATGACGAGCCAGCCGACGCCGCCGGACAGGATGCGCAGCTCGGCGATCTGGTTGGGGTTGCTGGACGCCACGCCGACGACGACGCCGAGCAGCATGGGCAGGACGCTGCCGAGCACGGTGCCCCAGTACGACATCCAGAACGTGGAGCCCGCCTCGTTGCTCGGCGGCATGTAGCGCGAGTAGTCCGAGACGTACGGCGCGTACGCGATCTGCCAGAGCACTCCGAGCGACATCGACGACAGGAACCCGCCGGTGGTGAAGCGGCCGGTCGACAGGAAATCCGCCGGCAGGCCGTGCACCCCGGCGATGAAGATCAGGCTGAGGATCATCACGCCGCCGAACAGGATGATCGCCCACCTGTTCACCGCGTGGATCATGTCGTAGCCGAAGATCGTGATCACGAGGCTCACCACGGCGCAGATGACGATGCCCCAGTCGATGCTGACGCCGCTCGCCAGCTGGTTGATGGACTGGCCGCCGAGCACCAGGTTGGACGCGAAGAAGCCGACGTACATCACGACAGCGACCAGCACGACGAGCAGCGCGCCGAAGTAGCCGAACTGCGCGCGGCTCTGGATCATCTGCGGCACCCCGAGCCGCGGTCCCTGGGCCGAGTGCAGCGCCATGAACAGCGCGCCGACGGCGTTGCCCAGAATGATCGCGATCACGCTCCACCAGAAGTTCAGGCCGAAGACGGCCGGGGCCAGCGCGCCGGTCACGAACGTCAGCGGCATGATGTTGGAGCTGAACCAGATCGTGAACAGGTCGCGTGGTTTCCCGTGCCGCTCGTCGAGCGGGATGATGTCGATCGTGCGGCGCTCCAGCGCGGCAGGCTCGGTGGACTGGCTCATGGGGTTCCCTCCGTCCTCGGGGGCGGTAGCGGTGCGGAAAGGTCTGGCGCTCCGGCCGCGGACGGCCAGAGCATGGCGCCGGCGGCGGCCGCGGCGGCTAGCTCGTCGTCGACGGCGAGATCGGCGACGAGCAGTTCGGGTGCGGTGACGGCATCGCGGTGCCGCGGCGCGGCGGCGACGGTCCTGCCGTCCGGTGAGATGACGCGGCTGCCGCCGAGCATCCGGTCGGCGCCAGCGCCGCCGTGCTGATTGGCCGAGATCCACCACTGGCCGTTGCACAGCGCGTTGGCCGGGTAGAGGACGTCCCACCAGCGTTCCGCGGCGGCCTCGTACGCCGACGGGTGCAGCACGATGTCGGCGCCTGCCGCCCGCAGCGCCCGCGCGGTCTCGGGGAAGTCGCCGTCGAAGCAGACGCACAGGCCGACGCGGCCGATCCCGGCGACGTCCCCGACCGTGACCACCGCGTCCCCGGGCCGGAAGGCGCCGGGCTCGACCCCGTACAGGTGCGCCTTGCGGTGCCGGAGCAGCAGGTCGCCCGCTGGCCCGTAGACGACGGCGGTGTTGTACAGGTGCCCGCGGTCGGTTTCGGGGAAGCTGCCGGCGCACAGCACCATGCCGGTGGCCGCCGCCAGCGCCGCCAGGTCCTGCTGCACCGGGCCGTCGATCGGCTCCGCCGCGGCGCGCGCGTCAGCGGCGAGCGTGGCGTTGCGGTAGCCGCACAGCCATAGTTCGGGCAGCAGCGCGAGCCGGCAGCCACGTGCGGCGAGGTCCCGGATCGCCGCCTGCGCCGTGCGCAGGTTGGCGTCCGGGTCGGCGCCGGGCGTCCACTGCGCGATGCCGGCCCGCAGGTGCCCGCTCATCGGGCCGCGCCGCACATAACCGTGCCATCGCACTGGGACGCAGCGCACGGGTGACGTACGCCGCCGCCTGCGGCTGCCAGACCTGCCAGAGCCGGCCGAGTTCCCCGACCGGGTCGTCGTGCCAGTCGACGCGCAGATCGGTGACGGGCCACGGCTGAACGTCGGCGACGAGCATCCCGGCCGAGCGCACGGGGGAGACCTCGCCGCCCGCGGCCAGGCCGGCCTCCAGCGCGGCGATCAGCCGGTCGCCCAGATCCTCGCCGGCCCGGTCGCCGAAGGCCGCGAGCATCGCCGCTGGCACGCCGGT
>JASHQP010000082.1 GCA_030039095.1 Streptosporangiaceae bacterium | reverse complement strand
GGCGGCCACCGGCGCCGCCGTGGCGTGCCCCGGGCGGCCGGTGCTGGCGCTGGAGGCGGACGGCAGCGCGATGTACACGCTGTCCGCGCTCTGGACGCACGCCCGGGAGGGCCTGGACATCACCACGGTCATCTTCAACAACCGCTCGTACGCGATCCTGAACATGGAGCTCGGCCGGGTCGGCGCCGCGCCGGCCGGGCACGCCGCCCGCGACCTCCTCGAGCTGTCCCGGCCCGATCTCGACTTCGTGGCCCTGGCCACCGGGATGGGCGTGCCGGCCAGCCGGGCCCGCACGCCGGGGGAGTTCGGCGCGCAGCTGCAGCGGGCGCTGGCCGAGCCGGGCCCGCACCTGATCGAGGCGCTGATCCAGCGGATCGGCTAGCGGCCAGGCGCGCGCCGGGTGGCCGGTGGGGGGTGCCACCCGGACGCGCGCCCGGCCTGCTCAGCAGGGACCGTCGTTGTTCCAGGCACCCGACGGGCCGCCCGGGGCCTCGTCGTAGTTCCACTGGCTGGCGGTCCACTGGTCCCCGTTGTACGAGACCACGTCGCCGCTGACGTACGCGATGTCGTTCACCCAGGCCGCGGCCGTGCAGCCGGTGCCCGTGGAGGTGGGTGACGGGGTTGGCGTGGGTGACGGTGTCGGGGTTGGTGTCGGGGTTGGCGTTGGCGTCGGGCTCGGCGAGGTGCTGTTCGCGAACGCGACAGTGAACGCGGTGAAATCCCAGGGATTCTGCGCCACGCTGCTGCAGTCGGAGGAGGTCACGTCGTTGTTCTCGACCGGGTCGCACTCGCGGTCGCGGTTCACCGACCAGAACGTGTACCGGCTCATGCCGACGCTCTCGGCAAAGCTCAGCACTGTCTGGAAATCGCTCTGGTAGAAGTACTCGCCGGTGTCCGTCCGGCCGTTCATCCCGGAGAACCCCTCGTGCGCGTACGCCTGCGCGCTGGACCAGCCGAACGTGCTCATGAGCTGGGCGTTGAAGTCCTGCAGCGCGGTGACCTGCGAGGAGCCCCCGTCGAACCCGCCGTCGAACGGCATGATCGTGTAGTCGTTCGGGGTGAAGCCCAGGCTCTGCGCCTCGTCGAGCAGCAGCTGGCCGAAGTAGTTGGCGCCGGTGGTGGTGGACGGCATCGTGATCGAGATGAACAGGCCGGGATCCTCGGCCTGCAGGATCTGCGCGGCGCCGAGCTCGTTGGCGATGGCCGCCGAGTTCTCGATCTCCGGCTCCTCCAGGTCGAAGTCGAACGCGTGCAGTCCGTAAGTGGTGATCACCTGCTGGTAGGCGGCGGCCGTGGCCGAGGCTGACCCGCAGACCTGGCCCAGCTTGGTGCCGTTGTAGCCGCCGGCCGACACGATCACGTCGCCGCCGTCCGAGCGCACCTCGCTGATCACCGAGGCCACCTGTGTGTCCGAGGAGACTGGGTCGGTCCCGTCCCAGGCCGGGCTGCACGAGCTGCCGTCGGCCAGGATGAACGCCATGTCGAACGCCTTCTGCCCGGTCGCGGCCATCACCTGGCCGAGATCGGGTGCGTCCGAGTCCAGCGTGCTGTAATACGGCGCCGACTCGTACCAGTTGGTGGCCAGCGCGGCCACGGAAGAGGCTTGGCCGACCTGCGCCGAGGCGGCGACCGCGGCGGTCGCGCCGCCGGCGAGCAGGACGGCCGCCAGGGCTGCGGTGGCCAGGCGCGAGCGCCGGTCAGCCCACCGCGGCAAGTGAGGAGACGGCCGGAGCGAGAGAGGCGGGCGAGAGTGCGGCGGGCGGACGTGGAGCCGGCGGACGTGGAGCCGGCGAGAGTGCGGCGGTCCGAGCGGGGGTTGATCCACGTTTCCTCCCAGGGGCAAGGGGCGGCCAGCTTCCCCCACCCGCTGCAGGCCGTCGGGTGTCGTCTAATAGGAAACTTTCCTATTAGATGGGGCAAGACGCTATGCCGAGGCTCGGGCGGCGTCAACCGCCCGAGCGTCAAAGCAGCCGCCCATAAGGACCCCATAACCCCCCGATAACCCACACACAACCCACCGCCGGGTGGGCTCCCCCGGAACGGGCGGCGATGGATGTACCATCCGACGGCCTCCAGGCCGTCTTTCGGTACACCCATACGGATGGGCGCCGTTTTGTCTGAAGCGGCTGTCACGCTGTGGGCATGGCTGGTTACTCATGCGGCAGGGCCGCGCTGGAGGCGACACTGCGAGCGCAAGAACACGTCATTTCCCGGCAGCAGGCCCTCGCCTGTGGCGTCAGCCGCGACGCGCTGCTGCACCGGGCCAGGCCGGACGGCCCATGGCAGCGGATGCTTCCCGGTATCTACCTTGCCCAGACCGGTTCCCCGACGGTGGCACAGCAGGAGATGGCCGCGTTGCTGCACGGCGGGGCCGGCAGCGTACTCACGGGACTGGCCGCGCTGCATGGCCTGGGCCTGATTGCGGCACAACCGAGCTGCTTCGATGTCCTGGTCCCGGCGGCGCGCCGGCCCGGCAGCACGGCGTTCGTCCGCATCCACCGGACCAGGCAGATGCCCGAGGGCGTCATTCGGGAGGGCATGCGGTCATACGCCTTGCCACCCCGGGCATTCGCTGACGCGGCCAGGTCCCTGTCGGATATCAGGGAGATACGGGCCCTGATAGCGGCTGCGGTGCAGCAGCGCGACTGCCCGATCCCGGCGTTAGCTCGTGAACTGGATCGAGGTCAGAGAAGGCATTCGGCGGGTCTGCGGCGGGTGCTGGAGGAGGTGGCCGACGGCGTCCGCTCGGTGACCGAGGCGGAATTCCGGGACGTGATCAAACTGGCCAGGCTGCCGCAGCCGAACTTCAATGCCCGTCTGTTTACGGCCGACGGCGACTTCATCGCCTGCCCTGATGCGTGGTGGGCAAGGGAAGGAGTCGCGGCGGAGATCGACTCACGGGAGTGGCATCTGAGCCCAGCCGGCTGGGAGCGCACCATGCGACGGCACGCCCGCATGAGCAGTCACGGCATCCTTGTGCTGCACTTCACGCCTCGCCAGGTCCGCCTGAGCCCTGCATCAGTGATCGCCGCCATTGCCGACACGCTTGCCGCTGGGGCAGCACGGCCCGTGCTGCCGATAATTGCCCGGCCTGCAGCAGCCTGACGTCGCCCTGGCCGAGAGGCCCGGTAGGCCGCGGGTAACTTCTCAACCTGGGCAAACGGCTTGAACTGCGGCGACAGTGAGCGACACTGGGATGGCGAGCTGCGACGGAGGCCTGGCTGGCAGGCTGCGGGCAGACGCCGGTCGGCAGGGTTCCGGGGCAGGGGGGAGGTCGCTCGTGACAGACTCCACGGCGGGAGCGTCGGCTGTCGGCGCGCTCTATGACGCCCGCCGTGGTGTCTACTACACGAAGCCGCTGCTGCGGGGCTGGCTGCACCTCCTCTGGTTCGAGCTGTCGCTGGTACTCGGCACGCTGCTGCTGGTGCACACGCACGGCGACGCCCGGATCACGGCCGTTTCGGTCTACGCAGCCAGCGTGAGCGCGCTGTTCGGCATCAGCGCCCTCTATCACCGCGGCAACTGGACGGATGCCTGGCGCAGGCGGCTGCAGCGGCTCGACCACGCGATGATCTTCTTCCTGATCGCCGGGACCGCGACGCCGGCGTTCCTGCTGGCCATGCGCGGCGCCGTGGGCCTGACCTGCCTGATCGTGATCTGGACACTCACGCTGACGGCCGGTGCCATCCACATGACCTGGATGACGGGGCCGGAGCGGCTGATCGGGGGGATGTTCCTGGCGCTCGGCTGGATGGCCGGCCTCGCGATCCCGGAGGTGTGGATCCACGCCGGTGCCGTGTCCGGAGCGCTGATGCTGGCAGGGGGCCTGCTGTACACGGCCGGAGCCCTCTCCTACCATCGCCGCTGGCCGGATCCGGTGCCGTCGATCTTCGGGTACCACGAGGTGTTCCACGTCTTCGTGTGCGCGGCGGCGACCTGCCAGTACGTCGCGATAGCGCTGATCATCAGCTGAGCGCGGGCGGGGCGGGCGCACCGCCCGCGTACCGGAAAAGCACCCTAATATTCGGGCCAACCGGCCTGGCCCGACCGTCGTCCTATGGATCACACGGCTCGCGGAGCCGACCGGGCTGAAGGACACCGCCGACATGACGTCAACTCCAGGTCTGGCCAGCAGGGTGCTCGCCGGGGCGCTGCTGGCCTGCTGTGCCGCGCTCGCCGCGGCATGCTCCGCCTCGACCAGCACTTCCTCGTCCCCGTCATCGAGCACGGCCACCCCGGTCTCCTCGCCGAGCGCCGCGCCCGCCACGCCCACGACGCCGGCCGCGGCCACGACGCCGGCCGTGGCGGGGTCGGCGCCCTGCCCGACCCGCTACCTCGGCGTGAAGGCCGGGCTCAGCCAGGGCACTGCGGGAAGCGTGTACCAGGTGATCGACTTCACGAACATCTCCAACGTCAGCTGCACCCTGTACGGCTACCCGGGCATTTCGTTCACGTCGACCGGATCGTCCGGCGGCCAGATCGGCCTCGCGGCGAAGGAGAATCCGACGCCTGCGCGCGAGGTCGTCACGCTGGCCCCCGGCGCGACGGCGAACGCGCTGCTGAGGATCGTCGACGCCGGGAACTTCCCCCCGGCCACGTGCGGCATGGTCACCGCGCACTGGCTGGTGATCTACCCGCCGAACCAGACCACGCCGGTCTACCTCAGCTACACGTCCCCGACCTGCTCCAAGCAGGTCCAGACCCTGTTCGTCAACGTGGTCCAGCCGGGCTCGGGCGGCTCGGCCTGACCCGGGATCCGGGGATCAGGCCTTCAGCGCCCGGTAGCGCCGGATCAGGGCATTGGTCGACGAGTCGTGCTCGAGCTCGGGCTCGGTCTCGCTGGTGAGCTCGGGGATGATCTGAACCGCCAGCACCTTGCCCAGCTCGACGCCCCACTGGTCGAAGGAGTCGATGTCCCAGACCGTGCCCTGGGTGAACACGTTGTGCTCGTACAGCGCCACCAGCGTGCCGAGCAGCCGCGGAGTCAGGATCTCGGCCAGGATGACGTTGGTCGGGCGGTTGCCCTCCATCACCCGGTGCGGCGCCACCTCCGGCGAGGTGCCCTCGGCGAGCACCTGCTCCAGGGTCTTGCCGAACGCCAGCGCCTGGGCCTGGGCGAACACGTTGGACGACAGGATGTCGTGGTGCTCGCCTAGCGGGTTGAGGGTCTTGCCGAAGCCGATCAGGTCGACCGGGATCAGCCGGGTGCCCTGGTGGATCAGCTGGTAGAAGCTGTGCTGGCCGTTGGTCCCCGGCTCGCCCCAGTAGATCGCGCCGGTGTCGTAGTCCACGTGGACGCCCTCGAGCGTGACGTGCTTGCCGTTGGACTCCATCGTGAGCTGCTGCAGATAGGCGGGGAACCGCTTCAGGTACTGCTCGTACGGCATGACGCCGGACGTCTGCGCGCCGAAGAAGTCGCCGTACCAGACCGCGAGCAGGCCCATCAGCACGGGCAGGTTCGACGCCAGCGGCGCCGTGCGGAAGTGCTCGTCCATGTCGTGGAAGCCCGCGAGCATCTCGGCGAAGTGATCGGGTCCGATCGCGATCATGGTGGACAGGCCGATCGCCGAGTCCATCGAGTACCGGCCGCCGACCCAGTCCCAGAAGCCGAACATGTTCGCGGTGTCGATGCCGAACGCCTCGACCTTCTCGGCGTTGGTGGAGACCGCGACGAAGTGCTTGGCGACCGCGTCGTCGTCGCCGAGCTGGCTGATCACCCAGTCGCGGGCCGAATGGGCGTTGGTGAGCGTCTCCAGCGTGCCGAACGTCTTCGACGAGATGATGAACAGCGTCTCGTCGGCGTAGAGGTCCCTGGTCGCCTCCACGAAGTCGGTCGAGTCGACGTTCGAGACGAACCGGAACGTCATGTCCCGCCGGGTGTAGTGGCGCAGCGCCTCGTAGGCCATGACCGGGCCCAGGTCCGAGCCGCCGATGCCGACGTTGATCACGTTCCGGATTGGCTTGCCGGTGTGCCCTTTCCACTCGCCGGAACGGATCCGACGGGCGAAATCTGCCATGCGGTCGAGGACCTCGTGTACCTCCGCAACCACGTCGACGCCGTCGACGACGAGCGAGGTGCCCTTGGGCATCCGCAGCGCGACGTGCAGCACCGACCGGTCCTCGGACACGTTGATCCGCTCGCCGCGGAACATCGCGTCCCGGCGCTGCGCCACCCCCGACTCCTCGGCCAGCTGGACGAGCAGCCGCAGGGTCTCGTCGGTGACGCGGTTCTTGGAGTAGTCCAGGTACAGCCCGGCCCCCTCGGCGGTGAGCCGCTCGCCCCGGCCCGGGTCGTCGGCGAACAGCTGGCGCAGGTGAACAGCGTCGATCTCGGCGTAGTGCTGCTCGAGCGCCTTCCAGGCGGGACGCTCTCGGAGCGGTACGGTCGGCATCGGTCGTTCCTCCAGGTAGTCCCGGGTGGTCGCGGTGATCCTCGGCGCGGTCAGCTCGCCGCTTGTTTCCTGGCCGCCGCCACCCGCTCGCGCGCGACCTGTGACAGGTGCTCGGGCGTGAACCCGAAGTTCGTGAGCAACTGCTTCAGCGGCGCCGACGCGCCGGACGTGTGCAT
>JASHQP010000081.1 GCA_030039095.1 Streptosporangiaceae bacterium | reverse complement strand
TCCTGGCCGGGGGTGGCCCAGGTGGACACCGCGAGCAGCAGGGCGATCGCCGGGCCGGTGTCGCGGCGGCTCGCGGCAAGCTGCCTGGCCGCGCTGGGAGTCAGCCGCCCCATCACCGCGACCAGCAGGCCGCTGGTGCCCCGCAGCGCGGCGGTGCCGGCGCCGAGGTCGTGCCTCCGGGACTGCTTGATCACTGCCAGCGAGTTCAGCAGCACGTCCTCGAACGAGCCGGTGGCGCCGACCGCCCCGTCGTCCGTGACGAGCTCGCCGCCGAGGCCCTCGTGCGCGAGGTGCACGCCGACCGAGGCGGCGGCGCTGACCGCGAACTCGAACGACGAGCCCGCCCCGCTGCCCGCGTGCGCGCCGCGCCTGGTGTCGAGCAGCAGCGTCACCCGGTTGCGCCACTGCTGCTCCTCGCGCCGCACCATCAGCTCGCCGTACCTCGCGGTGGAGCGCCAGTGCACCCGGCGCAACTCGTCGCCGTCCCGGTAGGGGCGCGGCACCACGTCGTCCTCACCCGCGGCGGCCATCGCGCGTGCCCGGCCGTCCCCGTCGCCCAGCCAGCTCCCGGTGACGACCGCGCGCGGCAGCGGAACCACCCTGGGCGTCACCACGAAGGTGGTGCTCGTGGAGAAGGACCGTCCGAGTTCGACCAGCCCGAACGCGTCGGCGATCCGGATCTCGAGCGGGCCGACGACGAATCTGCCGCGCAGGTCGGAGCGCAGCGGATAGCTGAGCTCGCGCGAACCGCCACGCTCGATACCGTTCAGCACGTAACGGGGACGGGTGCCGAGCGCGTACGGAACCGAGTCCTCGGCGAGCAGCAACCCGGTCGGCAGCCGGGAGACGTTCTCCAGGCGCAGCCTGGCCTGCGCGGTCTGGCCGGCGGCGACGCGCGGCGGGGAGATGCTGCGGACACAGCTGAGGCGATAGCGCGCCCGGCCAGCGGCCAGCGCCGAGAACAGCGGCAGCACCAGCAGCAGGATGCCGACGCTGACCAGGTCGCGCTCGCCGAGGAACAGCCCGGTCACGGCCGCGGCGAACCCGGCGGCGAGGAACGACGTACCGCGGGTGGTGAACGCCGCGAGCCACGTTCGCACGTCCCGGCCTCCTTCCGCCTGGGTTCCAATCTATGGCCAGGACTCCAGACGGGCCACCAAACCCGCGGGCACTACTTCACCTGCGGGAGCGGGAGCTTCTCGACGATCCTGGCCAGCACGTGCTCGGGGGGTTCGCGGCTCACCAGCGCCTCGGGCGTGGGCAGCAGCCGGTGTGCGAGCACCGGTTCGGCGAGGGCCTGCACGTCATCGGGAATCACGAAGTCTCTTCCGTCGAGCGCCGCGAAGGCGCGGCTCGCGCGCAGCAAGTGCAGCGTGGCCCGCGGTGACGCGCCGAGCCTGAGTTCCTGCGATGACCGGGTGGCGGCGACCAGGGCGATGACGTACTGCTTGATCGCCTGCGCCACGTGGACGCCGCGGACCGCCTCGATGAGGGCGCGGACGTCGCTGCCGTGGGCGACCGGCTCGAGCTCGTCGAGCGGCGATGACGATCCGTGCGAGTCCAGCATCGCGAGTTCCGCTGCGCGGTCCGGGTACCCGATGGAGATGCGTGCGGTGAACCGGTCGCGTTGCGCCTCGGGCAGGGGATAGGTCCCCTCCATCTCGATCGGGTTCTGCGTCGCGATCACCATGAACGGCAGATCCAGTGCGTAGGTGGCGCCGTCCACGGTCACCTGGCGCTCCTCCATGCACTCCAGCAGCGCGGACTGGGTCTTCGGCGACGCCCGGTTGATCTCGTCACCCAGCACGATATTGGCGAAGATGGGGCCGGGCTTGAATTCGAACTCCCGTAGCTCCTGGTTGAACGCGCTGACCCCGGTCAGGTCGCCGGGAAGCAGGTCCGGGGTGAACTGAACGCGGCGGACCGAGCAGTCGATGGACCTGGCCAGCGCCTTGGCCAGCAGCGTCTTGCCGACCCCCGGCACGTCCTCGATCAGCACGTGCCCCTCGGCGAGCAGCACGGTCATCGCGAGCCTGATCGCCTCGGGCTTGCCGGAGATCACGGTCTCCACCGCGGCGGCGACGCGGTGGGCGACCGGCACGAGCTCCTCGAGCCTTCGGCTGTCCGCCTGATTCCCCGTGTCGATGACCACATGTCCTCCTCGAGTCGCGTTCAGACAGTACGACGTGCGGGCCGCGCACGCGACTCGCCGCCCGCTCTGCCGCCGAGGCCTGCCGCTTCGGCTCCCGCGGCCGGCCTGCCGCCACTCTCTCGCCGTCGGCTTGGCGTTGACTTGGCGACGGCCCCACCGCGCCCCACCCGCCACGCCACTCCCGCCACCACGCCGCCCTTTTTGCGGCCTTCAGGGGGTATTTCACCGCCGCTCCGGCTCCGTTTCCGGCGTCAGCCTCGTCGCCGAGCCACCGCGGCCCTCCACCTTCCTCCACCGCCGTGACCTCGGCGTTGTGGGGGAATCTGGCTCAGCTGGCCGCTCTGGCTCATTGACGGTGGGGGAATGTGGAGTACAGTGGAGGGCCGTGGGGCGAATCATGCCCCGGCAAGCGCACGGGTGGGGGACTCGGGAGGTGAGGCCGGTGTTTCTCGGCACTCACACGCCCCGGCTCGACGACAAGGGGCGGCTGTTCCTCCCCGCCAAGTACCGCGACGAGCTCGCGCACGGGCTTGTCCTGACCAAGGGCCAGGAGCGCTGCATCTATGTGTTCCCGCAGTCGGAATTCGGCCGGATCACCGAGGTGCTGCGGACCGCGCCGGTGACCGCGAAGGCCGTCAGGGACTACAGCAGGGTCTTCTTCGCCAGCGCGTCCGACGAGATACCGGACAAGCAGGGGCGGATCACGATCCCGCCGGCGCTGCGGGAGTACGCGGCGCTGCAGCGTGACTGCGTGGTAATCGGGGCCAACACCCGCCTCGAGATCTGGGACTCCGCTTCCTGGTCCAGCTACCTGGACCAGCAGGAGGACGCGTTCTCCGAGGCCTCGGAGGAGGTGCTGCCCGGGCTTCTTTGAGCAGGCACCCGCCATCACGGGGTGCCCGGCGAGGTCTCCACCCGCGCTGGGTGGCCTGCCGGCTGACGCCACTTCCCCGGCGCCAGGCGGCCAGCGTCACCGGTGCAGTGCCCATCAGCGCTTCTGCGCGGATGGGGACCTGGCCGGGCAAGCATGCAACGGGTGCTCACCGCTTGCTGCCGCTGTCAGCAGTGGCTGAAGGGTTCACGCGCGAAGGGGGGCCGATGGCCACGACGGGATCAGGGCACGTTCCGGTCATGATCGACCGGGTGCTGGCCCTGCTCGCGCCCGCGCTGCAGCCGGAGGGATCGGTGCTGCTCGACGCCACACTCGGTCGCGCCGGGCACGCCGGTGCGCTGCTGAGCCAGCACCCAGGGCTGACGCTGATCGGCGTGGACGCCGACGACGCGGCGATCGAGCAGTCGCGCACGCTGCTCGCGCCGTACGCCGGCCGGGTCACCCTGGTCCGTGCCCGGTACGACGCGATCCGCGAGATCCTGGCCTCACTCGGCCGGGCGACCGTGCAGGGAGTCCTGTTCGACCTCGGGGTCTCGTCACCGCAGCTCGACGAGCCCGAGCGCGGCTTCGCCTACTCCCAGGACGCGCCGCTGGACATGCGGATGGACCGGTCGAGCCCGCTGACAGCGGCCGACGTGGTCAACACCTACCCCGCCGCGCGCCTGGCGCAGGTGCTGCGCGAGTTCGGCGAGGAACGTTTTGCGCGGCGGATCGCTGACGCCGTGGTCAGGGAGCGGTCCAGGGCCCCGCTCACGTCGACCATGCGCTTGTCCGAGATCGTCCGCGACTCGATACCCGCCCCGGCCAGGCGCACCGGCGGCAACCCGGCGAAGCGCACCTTCCAGGCGCTGCGGATCGAGGTGAACGGCGAGCTCGATGCGCTGCGGCTCGCCCTGCCTGCGGCGCTCGGCGCCGTGGCCGTCGGCGGGCGCATCGTCGTGCTCGCCTACCACTCGCTCGAGGACCGCCTTGTCAAACGGGAACTCGCGGCGAGCGCGGCCGACACCACGCCGCCAGGCCTGCCGGTTCAGCTCGAGGCCTCACGCCCGCAGTTCCGGTTGCTCACCAGGGGAGCGGAACGGCCAGCAGCGGCGGAAGTGGCGGCCAACCCGCGCGCGGCTTCGGCCCGCCTGCGGGCCGCCGAGCGAGTAAGGGCAGCGGCGTGACCCGCGGCTCCAGCACACACAGAACGGGAAAAGCCGGATGAACACCACGGTCAAGACGCCGCCAAGGAAGCCAGGCCGCCCCGCGCAGGGCCGGCCGCCCGAGTCACGTCAGGCGCGCCAGGCCGGTCCGGCAGGCCCGTCCCGCCTGGGCGGGCTGAAGACTGCGCCGGCGCGGTCCCGTGCCGCAGGTGCGGCGCCGGATCTGCACGCTGCGCAGCGACGCCCCACATCGCGGACCCCCTTCATCCTGCTGCTGCTCGGCCTGCTCGGCGGCGGGCTCGTCTGCCTGCTGGTGATCAACACGACCCTCGCCGCGGCGTCGTACCGGATCGACAACCTGCAGCGGAGCAACGCGGCGGCCACGCAGCAGGTGCAGGATCTGCAGCAGCAGGTGGCGTCCGAGCAGTCGCCAGGCTCGATCGAGCAGCGCGCGCTCGAGCTCGGCATGCGCCCGCAGCAGGTTCTCAGCTTCGTCGACCTCGAGA
>JASHQP010000080.1 GCA_030039095.1 Streptosporangiaceae bacterium | reverse complement strand
CCCCGGACGCGCTGCTCAACGACCTTGCCGCGCAGCTCCAGGTCGGCGAGGACTGGGCCAAGGGCGACCCGTTCGAGCTCGGCACCGACCTTGGCAACAGCGACGCCACGCCGCACGCGTTCGGCCTGTACATCACCGACGCGCTGTACCAGCGGTACGGCGGCTCCGACGCATACCAGGCGTTCGCGCAGCAGCAGCCGAACTTCGCGCTCGGCGCGAACGCGTGGGGCAGCTCGTTCGTCGTCGGGGCCGGCGACACGTTCCCGCACTGCATGCAGAGCGAGATCGCCAACCTGGCCGGCTCGCTGAACGGCAAGGGCGACATCCAGCTCGGCGCCACCGTCGACGGCCCGAGCAGCCCGGCGAACTTCGTCGGCCTCGGCTCCGTCAGTGGCATGAAGGCCTGCAGCGCCGGTCACTACAAGGCATTCGACAGCGCGGCCGCCGGCTACGAGGACAACGTGCTCAGCTGGCCCTCGGTCGAGCCCGCCGACGACTACACGGCGTCTTCGCTGCTGGCGTTCGCGCTCGGCGCCGGAGGAGACGGCCGGGCGCGATGACCGGTGCAGAATCCTCCTCGCCCCCTCTGGCGTCGCGCCTTCATACCGCGGTATGAGTACCGCGGGAACAGTTTGCGCTCGGGTCGGATAGAAGCCGGCCAGCATGCTGCCTAGGGTGACCGGCAACTACCACCGCTGGAGCGGCTGACCGACCCAGCACGTGAGGGGCGAATGCTCATGGCCGACCGCAACGCAGTCTACGAAGGCGCAATGCCCACAAGGGCGGGCCAGGTCACGCTCGAGACCCGCGGAATGGCACCCATCCCGCTCGAGAACAGGTACGGCGGTCTGCACCGCATTTTCACCGTGTGGTTCACCCCGAACCTTGTTCCCGCCGCGTTCTTCATCGGCGTGCTGGCGCTGAATCTGGGCTTTGCGCTCGGCACGCTGGCAATAGTGGCTGGCACCGTGCTCGGCGCCCTGCCTGTCGCGGTGATGTGCACCTGGGGGCCGCGCACCGGCCTGGGCCAGCTTCCGCTCGCGCGGCTGCAGTTCGGCCGGACGGTCTTCGTCCCGGGCCTGCTGATGTGGGGCTCGACGGTCGCATGGGACGCCATCAACGCGATCTTCGGTGCAGCAGCGATTCAGCTGCTTCTGCACATCCCGTTCTGGGTCGGCCTGCTCATCGTGCTCGCGATGCAGGGGCTGCTCGGGTTCCTCGGCTACGAGGTCATGCATCAGTTCGAGCAGTGGGGCTCCATCGTGCTCGGGCTGATGTTCATCGTGATCACGGTGAAGATCGCCCAGATCGGTGACTTTCACTCGGCAGCGGCCGTGCACGGCGGCGCCGAGGTGGGTTCCTTCATCCTGATGACAACGATCGCCGCCAGCTTCGTCGTGTCCTGGGGCGCCTATGCGTCGGAGTACAGCCGGTACATGAAACCCGACACATCACGGCCGGCGATCTTCGGGCTCACGCTCGCCGGGGTCGGCCTGTCGTCGATATGGATCGAGATTCTCGGCCTCGCCGCCGCGGCCGCGGCCACGAACGGGACGGCCTCCGGTATTCGCTCGCTGCTTGGCGGCGGACTGCTCGGCGGGCTTGGCCTCGTCGCGATCTGGGTCGGCACGGTGGCGGTGAATGCGATGAACGACTACTCGGGCTCGCTGGCCCTTCAGGCCGCGGGATTCCGGATCCGCCGGCCGGCGGTCGCCATCATCGTCACGGTTGTCGCGTTCTTCCTGACGCTGTGGCTCAACACGGGATCGCTGGCCGGCAAGTTCGAGAACGTGCTGCTCTTCATCACGTACTGGGTGCCGCCGTTCGCCGCCATCCAGATGGTGGACTGGCGGCGCAAGCGCGGGAACATGGACGTGGCTGGCGTCCTGTCCGCCGCTCTTGAGCCGGGGTGGGAAGCGCTGGTCGCGCTCGTCGTAGGGTTCGCCGCGGCGACGCCGTTCATGGACACCTCGCTGTACGTGGGCTACGCCTCCTCACACTGGCTGCAGGGCGGCGACATTGCCTTCGCCGTCGGTTTCGTCGTCGGCGGGCTCGTCTACGGCGGGATCCGGCGAGTGCAGACGGGCAGCATGCGGGACCCCGAGGCGGCAGCTGTGATACCCGAGGCCGCGCGGTGATCGACCTCATTGTGCGAAGTGCAGCGTCCTCACTGGTTCGCCCTGCGCATGCCCCGCTGCACCGCGTCGATCAGGTAGGGCCGCAGCCGGGCGGGCGGGACGATGACGTCGACCGAGCCCACGCTGCGGGCCCGCTCGATGCTGTGCACGCTGTCGAACTCGTCGGCGACCTGCCCCAGCTTTTCGGCGTGCACCGTGGCGCGGACCGAGGCCAGCCTGGCGCGCAGCCGGGCGGCGTCGGCGTCCGAGCCGCCCGCGGCGGCCTGCGCGAGCTCGGCCTGCAGGCCTGTGACCCGGGGGTCGGCGGCGGTGCGCTTGTTGACCTCGGCGGCGAGCACCACCGCGGCGGCGGGCGCGCCGCCGATCACCGAGGCGTAGGAGCCCTCGACGGCCGCGATCTCCATGTTGTCGTTCAGCGTGCCGGAGAACACGACGAACGCGCCGCCGTGGTAGCGGGAGACCACGCAGAACGCGATCGGGCCGTCGAAGTTGACCACCGCGCGCCCGATCTCGGCGCCGTACTCGAGCTGCAGCCTGCGCATGGACTCGGGGGAGCCGTCGAAGCCGGACAGGTTGGCCAGCACGACCAGCGGGCGGTTCCCGCTCGCCGCGTTGATCGCCCGGGCCATCTTCTTGGATGAGCGCGGGAACAGCGTGCCCGCGGTCCACTGTGACGGCCCGTCGACCGGGAAGGGGCCGCGCCGGGGCAGTGGCCGGGACTCGATGCCGATCAGCGTGACCGGCTGGCCGCCGAGGTGAGCGTCGAGCACCACGACCGATTCGGCGTCGTGCATGTCGGGCCAGCGCTCGAGCGGCGGATGGTCGGCGTCGGCCACCCCGCGCAGCAGCGACCGCACGTCGAACGGCCGCTTGCGCTCACCGTTGACCGCGGGGTCGAAGACCTCGCCGAGCACGGTGAAGTCGCAGCCGGGCCCGGCGTGCGGCGACGCGGAGATGTCACGCTCGGAGGGATCCGCGGTCAGGGCCGCGCGTGGGAAGCGCTCACCCGGCGCGACGTAGGTGTGCTCGTAGTGGGCGAGGAGCACGTCGACCGCGCCGGACAGGTCGGGCGCCCAGTACTGGGCCTGGCCGTTCGGGCCCATGATCCGGTCGTAGCCACCGATGCCGAAGTTGTCGTCGGCGGAGACCCCGCCGGAGTAGTCGAGGGACTGCTTGCCGGTGAGCACCATGGCCGAGTCCGGGGTCATGATCAGGATGCCCTTGGTGTGCATGAGCATCGTGGCCTCGGCGTTCCAGTACGGCTGGGCGCCGACGTTGATGCCGGCGACCACGACGTTGACCTCCCCGCCGTCCTGAGTGAACTCGATCAGGGCGCGCAGCACCCGGGAGATCCAGTCCATGGCCTCGGTGCCGGAATCCATCGCGATCTTCGCGCCCGCGGAGAGCGCGAACCACTCCAGCGGGGCGTTCAGGCGCCGGGCCAGGTCCAGGGCGGCGAGCACCCGGCGGCACTCGGGCTCGGCGAGCGCGCCCAGCGCGCGGGTCGGGTCGCCGAGCAGCACGACCCGGCGCATGCCCTCCGGGTACCTCCGCGTGGCCACGGTGACGACGCCCAGCACCAGGCTCGCGGTGTTCGACCCGGGCGCCCGGTCCACCGGAACCGGGGTGCCCGCCTCGTCCAGGTCGTACTCGGTGAACGTGCCCGGCGCGCCGCCGGAGTCGGGCGAGCGGACGATCATCGGGATCAGCTCGTACGGGTACACCGCGCCGCGGCGGCGGGCCCGGATCACCTTCTGCGTGTACGAGTCCATCTCGCTCAGCGGCCACGTCGGCGGGTTGGTAATGCGCACGGTCAGCCCCGCGCCCGGCGGGCGGGACATCCGCAGCATCAGCTCGGTCGGCTGCGCGTCCTGGGCCCCCGGCTCGGCGAGCCGGAACTGCACGATGATCTGCTCCAGGCCCAGCGCGGTGGTCCGCGGAGCGAGGGACCCGACGATCGGGTCGAGGTCGGTGACCGGGACGTCCACCACCGGCCAGATGTAGAGCTGCACCCGGTTCCATTCCATCCGGGCCAGGGCATGGTCGGCGGACCGGGCGGATCGCAGGCTGTCCAGGCAGGCGTCGAGCGTGCGCTCGATCTGCGGCACGCCGAGGATCCGGCCCTCGCCGTCGCGCAGGATCGTCAGGTCACGGACGTCGGCCAGGGCGATGAGGCGCTGGTCGTCGGGGACGTCACGGCCCTGCATGCGGAACAGGTGCACGTCGTCGGCGGCCGGCAGCCGGGTCAGCTCGAACGCCGACAGCCGCCACAGGCCCAGCCGCTCGGCGACCATCGGGTGCAGGCCGCGCTGGGTGCGGTCCTCGGCCGCCTCCCCGGTCACCGGGTCTGCGGAGAAGGTGAACCACGTCGGCTCGTCCCCGTCCATGCCCTCCGGCCGGCGCACGGCGACCGCCACCCGCCGGACCGCGGGCGGAATGACGCCGACCTTGTCGCGGATCCGCGCGGCCCGCGCCGTGGGGCCGCCGCTCTCGTCCTCGGAGGTCTCGGAGGTGACGTACAGATCGACCAGCACGATGGTGCCGGGCGGCAGCGAGTCCACCAGCTGGCGCACGTCGGTGCCGGCGCTGCTGTCGATGCGCCGGGCGACGGTGGCGATGACCATGTACTTCTGGCCATCGTGGTCGTACCGGGCGGTCAGCACCGGGCGGCCGCCCCGGTCGAACAGCCGGACCTCCTGCAGCGGCCTGATCTGGTAGTACCGCCGGGTCATCACCTCGAGCATGACCGCGTGATGGCGTTCGGCGAACACGCCGAGGATCGGCTCGCCGGACGCGACGATCGCGTCGATCTGGGCGGCCCTGGCCTGCGGGTCGGGGGAGAGGCTGTCGAGTTCCGCCCGCACCTGCTGCCGTGCCCGGGCCCGCTCGCCCGCGATCAGCGGGGCGTTGAAGCAGCGGTACTGCACCTGGCGGGCCAGGTCGCCGATGGCCGGGTGACGTACCTGGGTGGCCGACACGAGCTGCTCGATGACGTGCCGGTAGCCGTCGCGGGCGGCCGACGGCAGCGACCCAGGGTTTCGCAGTCGCCATCGCAAGACCTCGGCTACGACGGGCACGTGCACGGCGGCCCGGCGGTGCGCGAGGAAGATCTGGTACAGGGCGGGCTCCAGGCCGGGCGACGGCTCGAGGTCGGCCACCCCGTAGTGAGCCAGGGCCCGGCGCAGCCTGATCCGGAACGACTCGGGCAGGTTCTCGGTATCCGCGTCCCGTGAGCGCAGGTAGGCGTTGAAGAACTCCTGCGGATTGCGCGTGGAGTCGGCGGCCGCCTCCTCGCCGGGGTCGGCGTCGTCGGTCACCCGGCGGTTGCGGGACAGCGCGCTCAGGTCGGCGAAGATCTGCAGGATCTCGGTCTCCCCGGCGAGCAGCCGGGGGTCGTCAGCGGGCAGGGCGGCCCGCGCCGCCGACAGGCTCTGCAGCAACTGGCCTGCCTCGTGCTCGTCAACGTCGAAGCCGAGCACCAGCGAGCGCAGGGCCGTCAGCGTGTCGGCCGCGGCGACAGCCGGTGCCCGGTCCGCGCCGGCCCC
>JASHQP010000079.1 GCA_030039095.1 Streptosporangiaceae bacterium | reverse complement strand
AGCGCCGGGCGCCCGGCCTCGTCGACGCCGAGCACCAGGGCCGGCCGCCCGTCCTGGCCCAGCCAGGTCATGATGGACTGCCACCGGCCCGCGGCGGGCAGGGTGGGGTAGACCCAGGCCGCGATCGAGCCCTCGCCCGCCGGCGAGGGCTCGAGCTGCCCGGCGACGCCGTAGGAGCCGGACACCGTCTGGTGCACGGCTCCGGGGTAGGCGCCGTCCACGTCGCTGGGCACCCGCTCGAAGCTGAGCGGCGGGCCGTCGCCGTCCGGTCTCGGGCCACGCCCGGTGACCCGCACGATCTCGGCCCGGTAGCTGTCCGTGCTGGCACTGACCATGAAGTCGATGGCCGTGCCGGCGCGGACGCTCCAGCGGCCCGGGTAACCCAGCAGAGGTATGCCGGTCATCTGCGCAGACCCCGGTCGCCCGTTGCCGTCACTTCGTGAAGTACCAGCTCTCCGGGAACACCGACAGCGTGGTGTTCGCCGGAATGGGGCCGACCAGGTTCTTCTTCACCGCCAGCACCTCGAAGTCGGAGTTCGGCTGCCACAGCATCGGCAGCTGCAGCGAGATGAACTTCTCCCAGGCGTTGTAGTCGGCCGCGGTGGCGCCGCCGGCCGCGGCGGTGGCGTCGAGCTTGTCCTGTGCCGGGTCGCAGTAGTTCTCGTGGTTGTTGTTGCCGCCGCAGTCGGTGTAGCCGGCCTCGACCGGGTAGCCGTTCGGCGGCGTGTAGACGCCGCCGCCCCAGTCGGCGAGCTGCCAGCTGCAGTCGGCCTGGCTGGCCGTGCACGCGGGTGCCGCGGCGAACACGTTGACGTTGTTGACCAGCTTGATGTTGATCCCGACCGTGGCCGCAACCGTCTTGTAGGAGGTCATCGCGACCTGCTGCTGGACGGCCCCGCTGTAGATCATCAGGTTGATGGTCAGCGGGAAGCCTGCCTTGATCCCGGCGCCGCACTCGTTCGCGGCCGTTCCCGGCTTGGCGCAGGTGGTCACGCCGCCGGGGTGCACGGCCCAGCCGTGCGCGGCCAGCAGCGCCTTGGCCTTCGCCGGGTTGTACGCGTACGCGTTCGGCTCCGCGCCCTCGAGGGACGCGGGCCCGTTGACGACCATGCCGTAATCGGGCTGCGCGTACCCGGAGAACACCTTCGAGATCTGCAGCGGCTGGTTGATCAGGTACTGCAGCGCCTGCCGGAAGTAGAGCTGCCGGAACGCGGGCCCGAGGGTCGGGTTGTTGAAGTTGATGAACAGCGAGTTGAACCCGTACACCTTCCAAGGGGCGACGTTGTAGCCCAGGCTCTCGATCTCGCTGATCGTGTCGATGTCGTTGGCGGGGATGTCGCCCACCGTCAGGTCACCGGCCCGCAGCGCGTCGTACTCGGCGTCGAAGCTGGTGAACGGGACCTCCACGAACTGCGAGATCCTGGGCTTGGCCGGCCCGCTGTAGTTCTTGTTCGGCACGAACGTCACCTTGCCGGTGAGCGTGTAGCCGGCCAGCTTCCAGGGGCCGTAGACGGTCTGCCACAGCGGGTTCGTGGCGTACGTCTTGAGGTTCTTGGCCTGCGACTGCAGGAACGCCATCACCGCGCGCGCCCCGGCGGGGGTCTCGTCGTAGTTGCCGACCGCCCCGGTCGCGCTGGTCTTGTCCCAGACGTGCTGCGGAATGGGCGTGATCTGCGAGAGCTCGTTGCCGGTGAAGAACGCCGGGCCATACGACTTGTCGAGATGCATCACCATCTCGTACGGGCTCACGACCTTGATCGACGTCACGTTGTCCGGGAACTGCCCGGGCGTGTAGTCCGCCCACTGCGACTTGTTGGCCTTCAGGAGGTTGAGCCAGAACATGATGTCGCGGGTCGTGATCGGCTTGCCGTCCGACCACTTCCAGTGCTTGATCGTCAGCGTGACGACGGTGCCGTTGTCGGAGTAGACCGGCTGGTTGCCAAGGCTGTGCGCATAGCTCACCACCGGGCTCTGGCCGTTCGCCTGGTTGAACAGCGGCGGCCACATCATGCTCTCGAACCAGCCCTGCTCCTGGATGGTGAAGAACGCGCCGGAGTAGAACGGCAGGATCCAGGTGGGCTGGCCTTCGGGTGTCTCCGCGAACGTGACCACTCCGCCGCTGGACGGCGAGGAGCCAGAGCCTGACGTGCCGGAACTGCCGCCGCCGGAGCAGGCGGCCAGGATCAGCGCGGCACTGATCCCGATGATCGCGGCGGTGCCACGTATTAACCGGGGGCGGAAGTGATGAGTGCGGCGCGGGGAGGAGCTGATCCGATTCGCCATCGCTTACTTCCTCTCGCCCGAGGGCTCAGCTCCCACCGTGGGGCCCGCCGTGGGGCCCGTGGTGGGAACGCCGCGTCCAGGCCTGCCCCCGCAGCGGCCCAGGGCGCGCGCTGACCCTAAGGTCGAATGTCGACAACCGACCGTGCCCCATTACAGTCACGTCCCTGCACCACTGTCAAGACACGATATGGTTTCGGCCGCACGGCGGCGATCATGGCTGGATGCCTGGTAAACGCGCTGATGCGGCCTCGCGGGCGGGCGAGCCGGCTGCGCGCGGGCCGGGGCTTCCCCATGCACCAGAGATCGACCGAAGTTGTCCGTTATGCGGGAATCTGCCGTTGACGACCAGGGCTCGCGGCGACCAGATCGCGGTAGGACCAGCCGCAGAACGTGCAGTACAGGCCGGCCACCACCAGCCACGGCGCGCCCGCCAGGGCCGGCAGGCCCGGGCGGGCCAGCAGGCCAGCCGCGTCGAGCACCAGGAACCATCCGCCCGCGACGGCCCAGCGG
>JASHQP010000006.1 GCA_030039095.1 Streptosporangiaceae bacterium | reverse complement strand
GTGATCGCGAACGACGACATGGGCCTGAACTACCACAAGCGCGACGGCCAGTTCTACGTCCAGACCTGGCACGGGACGCCGCTGAAGAAGATCGGCTTTGACATCACCGCGCCCCAGTTCATCAGCGGGGTGGGGTACTTCGGTGTGCTGGCCGCCGACGTGGCCAAGTGGGACCTGCTGGTTTCGCCCAACCCGTTCAGCACGCCGGTCATGCGCCGCGCGTTCCGCTACGGCGGTGAGGTGCTCGAGTCGGGGTATCCGCGCAACGACGTACTGCACAGCGGTGACGCCGCCCGCATCGCGGCCGGGGTGCGCCGGCGGCTGGGGCTGGCGGAGGGAAAGCGGGTGGTGCTGTACGCGCCGACCTGGCGCGATGACCAGTACTACGCCTCCGGCCGGTACCGGTTCGATCTGCGGCTCGACCTCGACCGCGCCTGGCGCGAGCTCGGCGGCGACTGCGTGGTCCTGATCCGCGGGCATCACCACATGGCCGAGGACGTGCCGGCCGGCACCCGGCCCGGCTTCGCGATCAACGTGACCGCGTACCCGGACATCTCCGAGCTGCTCCTGGTCGCCGACGTGCTGGTGACCGACTACTCATCGGTGATGTTCGACTTCGCCCCCACCGGCCGGCCCATGCTCTTCTTCACCTACGACCTCGCCCAGTACCGCGACCACCTGCGCGGCTTCTACTTCGACTTCGAAGCCCAGGCACCCGGCCCGCTGCTGCCCACCTCCGACGAGGTGATCACCGCGATCGGCGACATCGACACGGTAGCAGCCGCACACCGCACCGCCTACGACGCATTCACCGCCACATTCTGCCCACTCGACGACGGCAAGGCCGCAGCAAGAGCCTGCGACCGCATCTTCGGCAGCTAGCCGTGGTGAGGGCGGTACCCGCCGCTGACCGCGTTCGATCTGACCGGCGCCATCATCACCGGGGCCGGCGATGTCAGGCGCTCACCGGCAGGGCGGTGGCCTGGCCGTCATCGGGCAGGGCACTTGATCCGCCGGCCGTGCCGTGCTCGCTGCGCTGCCTTTTGCGGCGCCGGTCCAGCACCCGCGAGCCGATGAAGTAAACGGCGATCGCGCAGGCCCATCCGGCGATCTCGTCGGTCACGAAGTGCTCGCCGGTGTAGACCAGGCCGAAGGCCATGGCCAGTACGTAGCCGACGAGGAGCACCCGGACCGGCCGCCGGGCACGGCGCCAGAAGAACAGCAGGATGAGCATCGGATAGGCGGCGTGCAGCGAGGGCATCGCGGCGACGTTGTTGGCGAACTCGCTGCCGTGCGTGAACAGGGCCGCGGCCGCCTTCAGGCCGATGTGCTGCCACACCAGCGGGATGATCCTGGTCGTGGCCCCGCCGTAGCCGGTGGATGCGGTGAGGTACGACGGCGAGACCGGGAGGGTCGCATACGGCGCGGCATGACCCAGCGTGGGCGCGAGATGGCCCGCCTCGCTTGCCATCCACGGCGGCATCGCGGGGTAGAACAGGTACCCGAGGTAGCCGACGAAGGTGAGGCTCACGAACAGGGCGATGAAGCGCCGGAACCGCTCGTGATTCCTTTTCCAGAGCACGGCGGCGATCACGTAGCTGGCGAAAAAGTGGCTGTTGTAGACCGCCCAGGCCGCATAGTCCCACCAGTGCAGGTAGTTCGGGTTGAACAGCCACTGCTGGAGCTGGACCGTCGGCACGGTGCCGAGGCCGATGAACCGGTCGATGGCGATCTGCGGCCGGACGAATGGCCCCCACAGCACGTGGCTGGCGTAGCCGCGCAGCAGGCTGTAGACAGCCAGCACCACATACAGCGGGAGCCAGTCGCGCAGCACCCCGCTGCGCCAGTTCTTCAGGTCGTCGAGGCTGGCCACGAACAGAGCGCCGGCCAGCCAGATCAGGACCGTGTCCTCCGACAGGGGAATGCCGATCAGCGCCGTGCACACGATGAAGGCGGCCACAAGGATGGACCATCCGATGAGCATCCGCCGCCGCTTGGCCCAGGTCACTAGCCGCGGTGTGACGGGGGCCGTGGGGGACGTCATCCCGGCCGTGCCGGCGCGGCCAGGGCCGTCTCCAGGTCCGCCGGCCACGAACTGCTGGCCTCGTTTCAGGTTGATCACCTCGGTTTAATCGAGCAAGTCGATCAAAATTATCGATTTTTATAACTCGGCCGGCTCTAGATGGCCGACGCGTGAACCCCTCATGGCCTGCTCTTGACCATCAGGCAGCTGCCTGGGATGGCCGAGCACAGGCCGACGCCCCGCCATGCCCGCGAGGGCAGCGGCCGTCCTAGTTCCAGACCGGGCACATCGCGTGGAATTCCAGCGTGGCCGACTCGTCGCCAGCCCGGGTGCGCGCCACGACCCGGCCGCCGCGCAGGACGATGCGGTCGGCCGCCCGTGTGGCGATCGCGTGCCGAAGGGACACGGCCCGCACCGCCACCAGGTCCGCAGGAAAGCCGGGCGCGATCGCGACCTCGGGCAGTCGCATGATCTGCCGGCCGGCCGAGGTGACCGCGGCCAGCGCGGTCGCCAGGGGCAGCCGTCCGGCTGTGGCGAGGAGCGACGCCGTCGCCAGCGGATCGGCTCGCCCCGGTGCCGCTTCGGGATTCCGCTCGCCGCTCCCGCTGGCCGCCACGGTCACGCCCGCAGCCAGCAGTTGCCGTATGCCCGTGAGCCGGCGCGCCGGGCCCGTCCCCGCGCCGGCTCCCGGCGCGGGGATGACCTTCGGCATGGTCACCGCGCCGATCCGGGCGCGGGCGAGCGACCGCAGGAACTCCGGACGACGCTCCGGTGGGATCGCAAGGCTGGTCACGTGACTGGCGGTCACCGGGTTGCCGAATCCGGCTTCAGCGACCGCCACCAGCCGCGACAGCGTCCGCGCTGCAGGGCCGGGGACCTCGCTCACGTCCAGGTCGAGCCCCGCGTCCGCATCGGCCGCCGTTGCGGCCAGGCTCTCGACGGCGCGATCGGGATCGCCGTCGAGGTCGGGAGCACCGCCGGCCAGGTCCGCCCCCACGGCGAGCGCGTAGCGCAGCGATCCCCGATGGCGGGCCCCTGCCCGGCCGGCCACCGGGGCAGGGGTTGTGGCCACGATCTGGACGTCCATGATTCCGGCCAGGCTGGCCCGCAGGTCGAGGAGCAGCTGGAGCGCTTCCAGCCCGGACGGATCCGTCACGTCGACGTGCCCGCGGATCGCGGTCGTCCCATTGAGCAGGTAATTCGTGGCGGCGGCCCAGCCGCGCGTGAACGAGTCGGCCGGGCGGGCCGAAGCGGCGGTCCGCCGGCCCACAGGTGCTTGCCGCGAGGGCCGCGGCCGGCTGTCGCCACCGTTGCCTGGGAGCACCTGGCCGAGGTGTGCGTGCGGTTCGGTGAACGACGGCAGGAGCAGGTACCCGCGCAAGTTCAGAACCTTCGCGTATGACGGATGGCTCGCTGCGTGGTCGGCCACCTCGACGATCGTGCCATCCCCGGTCAAGATGTCGGCCACCCGGCCGTCGGCCAGGGACGCCTCCCGCAGCAGCAGAGCTGGCGGCCTGGTGAGGTAACGGGTGGAACTCGAAGACCACGAAGGGATGATGAGCATGCTGGTCTGCCGTTCGGGATGTGGGGCAAGTCATCAGGGGTTTCCTGGTGCCAGGGAAGTCGCCACTGGGCGATTCTCTATAATTTCGATCTATTTTGTCAAGAGTAAACGCGAAGCGGCTGGCAGCTTTCGCGCCGGAGACGCCGGACCTCCGGCCGGGTGCCGGCCGCCTGGCCGCCGAGGTCGACGAGCACCTGGCCCGGCGCCGCGCAGGCCCGGTGCGAATCACCCGCCGCGACCCGCGACCCGCGTCACCCCCTGCCATGGTGGCCGGGAGGCGCGCCGGAGCCCGCTGCGGCCCGTTCCGGCCGGGTACCGAGATCGCACTGATCCGGCGCTTATGGCCTCCGGCCCCGCATTAATCCGATAATTTTGGTCGACTTACTCTAGTATAGGAGTGGCCGATGCTGAGACGACGCCCGCGGTCCGGGGCCGTGCGCCGAAGGACGCCTGCCGGCTGGTTCGCCCTGGCGGTGGCCTTTGCCGTGTCCGCTGTGGCCCCGGGCATGCCGCTGTCCGAGGCCACCGTCCTGGCCTGGCTGACAGCCGTCCGGACACGGCTGCGTCCGACGGCGCTTACCTCGCCGGCGCGGGAACCCGGCCGTGGTGACTAGGTCTGCGGTCTCCTCCCGCCCCTCGCAGCGGGCGCCTTCCAGGCTGCAATGGCTGCCTCTGGCCGTGCTGGTCATCGGGTCGGTGGCCTTTCTCGCGCTCGGCGTGGGCGAGGCCTGGTCTGACGGGCCGACCTTCGACGAGCCGGTGTACGTCGCGGCCGGCCTCGCGGCCGTTCTGCACCATGACCTCACGCTGAACGACGAGCATCCGCCGGTGCCGAAGGTCCTGGCCGCGCTGCCGGTGCTGCTGGTGCATCCGGTCATCCCCGGGAACGGCCGGTGGGCGGGGAACGACGAGCGCAGCTACAGTGCGCGGTTCATCGACGCCCAGCGGGCAGCGGGCAGCCTGCGCAGAGTCATGTTCACCGCCCGCCTGGTGCCGCTCGCCGAGACGGCGGGCGTGGCGTTCGCGATCTTCGGCCTCGGCGGCGAACTGCTGGGGGCTGCCGCGGGCGCGTTCGGCGGGCTGCTGTGGCTGGCGTCTCCGCTCGTGCTCGGCATCGGCCATCTGGACGGGACCGACGTCCCATTCGCCCTCGCCACGGTGACGGCGTCGTGGATGCTGGCACGCTGGCTGCGGCTGCAGAGCACGCGCGCGCTGGTCTGGCTTGGGCTCGCGCTCGCGGGCGTCGCGCTCAGCGACA
Source organism: Streptosporangiaceae bacterium (assembly GCA_030039095.1). The sequence continues at coordinate 22,872 of JASHQP010000006.1, read as the reverse complement.
TCTCCGGGCTCCTGGTGGTGGCGGCCGCGCTGGCCGCTGTCGGGGTCACCACGCTCCGGGGCGCGCCGTGCCTGCGGTCCGCTGCGCGGCACGTTCTCGCCCGCACCGCCCTGGCCGGTCTGGCCGCCCTGGCTGCGGTGTGGATTCCCTACGCCATCCTCGACCCCGCCGTGCTGGCGCATCCGGGGCTGCTGCCGTCGCCCTACCTCAGCGGAATCGGCTATCTGCGGGCCGCCGATACCCCGGTTCCCGGCTACCTGGCGGGAACTTCCTACACCGGCGGGCGGTGGTGGTTCTGGCCGCTGAGCCTGGTGATCAAGCTGCCGGCCGCGGCGCTGCTGCTGTTCGCTGCCGGTGCGGTGGCGTGGCTGGCTGCCGGCCCGGCGGCCCGGCGGCGGGCGCTGCTCGCGGTCGGCCTCCCGGCGGTGCTGCTGACCGGGTTCTTCGTCGCCATGCCCCGGGACATCGGTGTGCGTTACCTGCTCCCGGTGCTCGCGCTGTGGGCCGCCGCCTCTGGCGCTCTGGTGCCAGCGGTGGTGGCCCTGCGGCCCACGCTGCGACGGGCCGGGACCGCCGGGGCCTGCGGGCTGCTGGTGGCTGCGGCCGTCACCACGGCTACCTCGTTTCCCGGTTCGCTGTCGTGGACCGCGCCCCCGTTCCGGCCTGGCTACGCGGTCGCCACCAATTCCAGCGTGGACTGGGGGCAAGGGCTCTACGCACTCGTTACCTGGGCCGCGGGGCGCCGTCCTTGGGTCAGTTACTTCGGCTCCCGGGGCCTGGCTCCCGATCCGGTCCCTGGCGGGCGGCCGCTGCTCGGCACGCCTCCGGGACGGGTCCTTGGCTGGGTCGCGGTTTCGGCCACGGCGCTCACCAGCGCCGATCGGTCGCAGCTCGCCTGGCTCTGGGGCTACTGCCCGGTCCGGGTCCTGGACGGGTCCATCCTCGTCTACCGGTTCCGTCGGCCGCCCGCTCCCGGCCCATCGGCCGGCCGCCCGCCCCCGCCCTGCCCGGGGGGCTGGAGCCACATCACCGCAACCACATCCCGGACCTGAGCGTGGGCCGGCGATCTGCTCTTCAGGTCCCGGAGCCACTTGCACGGACAGCGGCCCGGCGGGTGCCACGCTGGCTGGCCGCCGGGGTTCCCGCCGCCGCCGCCCTGCTCGTCGGCGGCTACCGGATCGGCGGCCCGTCGCTGTGGCGTGACGAGGCCTACACGCTCGAGGCGGCACGGCGCTCGTTCAGCCAGATCTTCGGCCTGCTGTCGCACGTCGACGCGGTGCACGGCCCGTATTACCTCGGCATGCACCTCGTCATCGGCGTCCTTGGCACTTCGGCGGTGGCGCTCAGGCTGCCCTCGCTGATCGCCACGAGCCTCGCCGCGGGGGCGCTCGCCGCTGCGGGCGGGCGGCTGGCGCGGCTCAGCGGGTTGCCTGCTCCCTCGGCAACCGGCATGCTGGCCGGCCTGCTGTACGTGGCCGCACCGCAGACCACGTACTACGCGCAGGATGCGCGCCCGTACGCCCTGGTCACCCTGTCCGTGGTCGTGTCCACCTGCTTGCTGATCCGGGCCATCGGGCAGGACGGCCGGCGCTGGTGGGCCGGATACGCGGCGGCGATCGCGCTGACCGGCCTGTTGAGCCTTTTCGCGCTGCTGATCCTGGCCGCGCACGGCGTGACAGTGCTGCTGGCCAGGCGGCAGGTGCGCCTGATGCCCTGGCTGCTGGCCTCGGCGGCCGCCGTCGCGGTGCTCAGCCCGCTGATTCTCCTGGGCTATCGCCAGAACGGGGCACTCGCCTGGGTGACCCGGCCCGGGCCCGGCACGGTGATCACCCTGGCGCGGCTCTTCGCCGGATCGTGGGCGCTCGTCCCCCTCTTCGCCGCGCTGACGCTGTGCGGCGTCGCATCCGGGCTCGGCGCTGGCCGCCTGCGGGAGATCACGGTGGTCACGGTCGCCCTGCCGTGGCTGGTGCTGCCGCCGTTCATCCTGCTCGCCGTCTCGGTGGCCGAGCCGGTCTACGTCGAGCGGTACGTGGTCTTCTGCCTGCCCGCGCTCGCCCTGCTCTGTGCGGCAGGGCTGGCATGGCTCGCCCGCCTGGCCGCCGCCTCACTTCCTGACCGGAGGATCCCGGCGCTCGCGTGGGCAGCGCCAGCCGTGGTCCTCGCGGCTATTGCGGCGCTGCTCGTGGGGCCGCAACGGACCGTGCGGCTGACCTCGGCCAGACCGGACGACCTGCGCGGCGTGTCGGCGGTTGTGGCGGCCAATGAGCACCCCGGCGATGCGGTCTTCTACCTGCCGTCCGAGGCGCGGGTGGTGAGCATGGGGTACCCGGCGCCATTCCGCAAGCTCCGCGACGTGGCGCTGAAGCAGTCACCGGTGGCGTCCGACAGCCTGACCGGAACCCAGATATCGGCGTCCGTGCTGGCCAGGCGATTTGCCGGTGTGCACAGGGTGTGGCTCGTCCAGTGGGCGGATCAGCTGTCCGTCAGGCCTGACACGGAAGTCGGCCGCGAAGAGCTGGCTCTGGTCGGCGGCATGCGCCTGATTCGACGCTGGACGGTGCAATCCGTCGTGCTCAGCCTCTACGCGGCCTGACGGCGCGCACCGCTGCTGACTCATCGAAGCGGGCTGGAACCCGCGCCGGCGGCGATCCCGCGCCGGCGGCGATCTCGTCCAGGTCGTCCCGCGGCGGCGCGGGCGGGCCGCTGCCGTCTGCTGCATTCCACTTCCTGGACATGCACAGCCAGAGCAGGGCCAGCGCGACGCCGACGAGAACGATGGGCGCGACCCCGGTGGAGATCGTCTTCCCCGCGGCGGAGAGCCAGCCGGGGGTCAGGCCGGGGTAGTAGATGATCCCCGGGAGCTCGGCGAGCGCGGCGGGGATGGCCCGTGCCACCGCGATCCAGTCCAGCCGGGACGCAGGCATCAGCGCCAGCAGCGGGAAGAGCGCCGCGTCGTACCACGGCCGCTGCTGCGGCGTGGTGACCAGCCACGCAAGCAGCAGCGCGAGCGCGGGCCGGGCGAACGGCAAGCCGGCCGGCCCCGGGAGCATCCGGCACAGCAGGATCACCGCGAGGATCACGGCAGCGGCCGCGCCGACAACGTCGACGGTGGCATCGCCCACGTGCAGGCCGAGGCCACGGAGCAGCAAGTGCCACGGCTCGTAGACGGCCGGGGAGCCTGCCGCGCGCCCGGCCACGGCCGCGACCGCGGCCCATCCGGCCACAAGGTAACAGGGCAGCAGCACCGCCGTCATCCCGAGGCAGAGGGCAGCCAGCGTGCGTGGTGACCGCCGCGCCACCCACCCAAGACCCCCGGCGACCAGCAGCAGCGGAGCCTTGACCGCCGCCGCGGCACCCAGCAGCAGCCCGGCCAGCAGCCAGCGGCGCGGACCGGGGCGCCACACCCCGCCGGGACACAGCGACGCCAGGGCGAAGAACGCGACCGCCGCGCTCAGCCCGTCGACGTGGCCACCGGCCATCACGGCCAGCAGCATCAGCGGATTCACCGACCACAGCAGGTGTGCCCTGGCTCTGCGGGCCGCATCGGAGCGGGTGAGCCGGTCCAGGCCGAGCACGAGGGCCAGGTACGCGAGCCCGTTCCATACCTTCAGCCAGAACACGGTACGTCCGGCCGACGGGCCGGCGAGCTCGGCCGCCGCCCACTCGGTTGCCGTGGCCAGCGGCCCGTACACCGAAGGATCCCGCTCCCATGGAATCGGCGCCGCCGCGCCCACCGGGTCGCCGGTGGACTCGAGCTGCAGCGGTGTCATCCGGTACGGGCTGTGCCCGATGGAGACGATACGCCCGTACACGGCGTAGTCCAGTATGTCGGTGGAGCCCACCGGCGGGATCACCATCAGCGCCAGCACCGCAACCACCGAGCCGGCCATGAGCCGGCCGGCCCGCGGCCGCCATCCCCGGCGGACGGCCAGCAGCCCAGCACTCAGGCCCGTGCCACCCAGCAGAACGGCGGCCCACAAAGCCAGCGAGACCAGCGTGGCTGACGGCTCAGCGGCAGCAAACCACGGCGGCCACGGCGCGGCTCGGTGCAGCCCCGGCACCGCCGCCGACGGGCCCAGGGCCCCGATCACGCCGACGAGCGCGATGCTGCCGCCCGTGGCGGCGATCGCCGTCCTGCCCATCCACCGGGCGGCCTGCCCTGGCTCTCGGTCCCGAATGCCGACATCACTCATCCGGCCACGACCACGTCATCATGCCCTCGCTCACGTCGGACGGCTCGCGGGCAAGCGGCTTGACCGGCCGCGCCCCGCGCCGGCGCGACCGGAGTTTGCCCTCGTTATGTCGGCGATCCTGCGTCTATCCAATCAAGTCGATCAAAATTATCGGATAGTCCCTCCCGGATGAGGGCTAACGGTCCGATCCGCGAGGTCGGGGTGATGGACTGTGACGGTCGGTGGCGTGGCCTCGGCCCGACGGCCGTCGTGTTCCTTGCCGGAGAAGTCCCGCTTCAGAGGGACTTGCGGCTTGCTGAACAAGCAGCCAACGAAGGCTCACAGTCAGGTTAACGTTTCTATCTTGACAAAATAGATAGGTTTTCTAGAGAATCTGCGGACAGCAGTGCTCGATCTCCCGAGCCCGAGGCTGCCGCGGCGAGTGCTGCGCGCATCGGAGGAGGACCACCGGTACCTGATCGGTTCTCCGATCAGGCAGAAGCAGTTTGTCGGAGTGCAAGATGAGCCATCCAGCGAGCGCCCAGGCCGATAGCAACGGGTGGGCAGCTCGTGACACTGAGACCGTTTCCGTCGTCATGGCGGTCAGAAACGAGGAGCGGCACCTGGAGGAGTCGGTCCGCAGCGTGCTCGGTCAGGATTACTGGGGCGGGCTGGAGGTCCTGCTCGCGGTCGGTCCCTCCCGGGACCGAACCCTTTATATTTCGCAGCGCCTGGCCGCCGCCGACGCTCGCGTCACGCTGGTGCCCAATCCGACTGGCCGGATCCCGTGCGGCCTCAATGCGGCGATCAAGGCGTCCAGGTACTCGATCGTGGCGCGGGTGGACGGCCACGCGGTGCTTCCGCAGGGATACCTGAGCGCAGCGGTCCGCGCACTCCGGCAGACCGGGGCGGACAACGTAGGCGGCGTCATGGGCGCGGAGGGCGTGACGGCGTTCCAGCAGGCGGTGGCGTGGGCGATGACGTCTCCGTTCGGGGTGGGTGCAGCGAAATTCCATACTGGCGGGCAGGCGGGCCCGGTCGACTCGGTCTACCTGGGCGTGTACCGCAGGGCCGCGATCGAGCGGGCGGGCGGCTACGACGAGGCCTATCAGCGCGCGGAGGACTGGGAGCTCAATCACCGGATCCGCCTGGCCGGCGGCCTGATCTGGTTCCTGCCCGAGCTCCGGGTCAGCTACCGGCCGCGGGCCTCCGTGCGTGCACTCGCTGCGCAGTACTTCGGCTACGGCCGCTGGCGCCGGGTCGTGTCGCGGCAGCACGCGGGCACGATCAGCTTGCGTTATCTGGCGCCGCCCGCCGCGCTCCTGGCGATGGCCGCTGGCACGCTGATCGGCCTGATCGGCGTGATCGGCGTGACTGGCCTGATCGGCCGGGCTGCCGGCCCGGGCTGGATCTGGCCCGCGCTGGCGGCTGGGTTCGCCGCGCCAGCGGCGTACCTGGCCGCGGTCCTCGCAGTCACGGCAATGGCGGCACGCGGGCTTCGCCTGCCCGCCGTGGTGCGGCTGCCGCTGGTTCTGGCTGCGATGCACATCTGCTGGGGAATCGGCTTCCTGACCAGCCCCGGCCGCCTGATCCGGGACGCAGGGCCACCCACGCGCGCCACCGGGCCCTTTCCGGCCCTGATCAGGACGAGTCCTCGTTGCTACGGAAGCGCAGATGAATAAGTCCTGGGCGACCTGTCGTGCCTCCCGGCCGGCTGGGTCATGAACCGGCCGACGGCCCTGAGCTCGGTGACCTGGCTCCCGAGCTGAGAAGGGGGATGTATGCCGCTGCTGGCCCGCATGCTCTCCGCGCCCATGGTCATAGATGTACGGCGCGGCGCGATTTGCGGCCTGGGCGCGCTGCTCGCCGACCGCCGCATCGCGACCCAGGGGCGGGTTGCGGTCGCCGTCGGGCCCGGTCAGGGTGACAGTATTGCCGCCGAGCTGGAGATCGACGACGCAGAGATCTTCTCGATCGCCGACGGCAGCCACGGCACCGCGGTGTCGCTGGGGGAGAAGCTGCGGGCCGGGACCTACGAGGCCGTCGCGGGGATCGGCGGCGGCCGCACCATCGACGTGACCAAGTTCGCCGCGCATATGGCAGGCATCCCGATGGTCGCCGTCGCCACCAGCCTCGCCCATGACGGGATCGCCTCGCCGGTCAGCTCCCTGGAGCATGAGTCCGGGAAGGGATCGTACGGGGTCGTCATGCCGGTGGCCGTGGTGGTGGACCTGGACCGGGTGCGCCGCGCTCCCGGCCCGCTCGCCAGCGCCGGAATCGGCGACGTCGTGAGCAATCTGTCGGCGGTGGCGGACTGGGAGATCTCCGCGGCCGACACGGGCGAGCAGGTGGACGGGCTGGCCGCGGCCATGGCCAGGTCCGCCGCTCACGCCGTGCTGCATCAGCCGGGCTGTGCAGGTTCAGATGAGTTCCTCACCGTGCTCGCCGAGGCGCTGGTCCTGTCCGGCCTGGCCATGTCGGTGGCCGGGTCGAGCCGCCCGTGCAGCGGCGGCGACCACGAGGTCATGCACGCGATCGATCAGCTGTACCCGGGCACTGGCAGTCACGGTGAGCTGGCCGGCGTGGGCGCGCTGTTCTGCACCCACCTGCGGGCGGATCATAGCCAGGCGGAGCTGATCTCCGCCTGCCTGGCTCAGCACGGGCTGCCGAGGACGCCGGATGACCTGGGACTGTCAGCGTCCGACTTCGCCAAGGCCGTGGAACTCGCCCCGGCCACCCGGCCCGGACGGTACACGATCCTGGAGCGCCTCAGCATGTCAGCGGCGGAGACCGCCCGGCGAGTGGAGGAGTATGCACGGGCCTACGCTGGCTGAGCTGAAGGCGGAGGGCCAGCCCCCGTCGGTGATCAGCCGGCTGAACGATGAGCATTGGGCGGGCCGCCTCTACATGCGCAAGCTTTCGCCGCGCGCGACGTGGGTGTTCGCCAGGCTTGGCTGGTCGCCGAACGCGGTGACGGCTGCGTTCATCATTTGCGGCGTGGCCGCCGGGGTGGTGGTGGCATTCGGCGGGCTGTGGACCGGCGTCGCGGCCGCGGCCGCGATCCAGGCGTACCTGCTGCTCGACTGCTCCGATGGTGAGCTGGCGCGATGGGCCAAGCGGGCCTCGGCCACCGGCATCTACCTGGACGGGATCGGGCATTACCTGGGCGAGTCGGCGCTGCTTGTTGGGCTCGGGATCCGAGCGCAGGGTCAGCTCACGGCGTCCGGAAGCTACGTGAGTGCCGGACTGGCGGCCGCGCTGCTCGCGGCGATCGTCAAGGCAGAGACCGACAACGTCACGGTCGCCCGGGCCAAGGCGGGCCTGCCCGGCACGCACGAAGATGAGGCGCTCGCCCCGCGGTCCCGGGGCCTGGTCCTGGCCCGCCGCCTGGCCAGTGTGCTGCGCGTGCACCGCGTCACCCAGGCTGTCGAGCTCTCGCTGCTGATCCTGGTGGCCGCGTTCATTGACGCCGCACGAGGCGGGCTTGCAGCAACCCGCGTGCTGACGATCGCGTGCCTCGTGGTGTCCGCCTCGATGGTTCTCGCGCATCTCGCGGCGATCCTCGCCTCGAGGCGGCTGTCGTGAAGCTGTCTTGCGTGATCCTGACGGTGGGCAACAGGCCGGCCGAACTGGAACGCGCAGTGGCCAGCGCCATCGCCCTCGGTCACGCCGCACGAGGCGAAACTGGCCTGGAGGTGATTGTGGTCGGCAACGGGGCCGACGTGCGGCCGGCGCCTGGGGTGACCACGGTCCGGCTCCCGCAGAACGTCGGCGTGGCGGCAGGCCGGAACGCGGGTGTGGACGCGACCTCGGGTGATGTGGTGCTGTTCCTCGACGACGACGGCTGGTATCCCGACCCGGGTGTCGGCGAACACGTCATGAGCCGGTTTGCGGCCGATCCGAGCCTTGCCGTGCTCTCGTTCCGGGTAGTGGATCCCGGCGGCGGGCCCGGTGCGCGCTGGCATGTGCCGCGACTGCGGGCAGGCGACCCATCCAGGTCTTCCCCGGTCACCACCTTCGCCGGCGGGGCCTGTGCGATCAGGCGCTCGGCTTACCAGGAGGCCGGCGGCCTGCCGCGGCTGTTCTTCTACGGCCACGAGGAGACGGACCTGGCGTGGCGGCTGCTCGAGCTCGGCTACCGGCTCGAGTACGATGCGGCGGCCCGGATGTGCCATCCCGCGCTGCCGAACTCCAGGCATGCGACCTGGTACCGGCTGGACGGCCGGAACCGGGTGCTGCTCGCACGCAGGAACCTGCCCTGGCCGCTGGCTCTCGCCTACCTGCTCGACTGGCTGGCGCTGACCGTGGTGCGGGAGCGGTCACCGAGCTCCCTGCGAGCCTGGCTGGCCGGATTCGCCGAGGGGTGGACGATGGACGCCGGTGGCCGGCATCCCATATCGGCCGCCACCGCCTGGAAGATGACCCGCGCCGGGCGCCCGCCAGTGATCTGACGCGTTACCCCAGCCCACTCGGGCGGCCACGTCGTCCGCCAGCACGTCACGGGGCAGCGGTGGGAGGTCCCTACTGGCCCAGCACGGCCACGGATGCGGCCAGCCACACCGCCGCAGCGAGCATCGCCACCGTGGCCAGCGTCACCACGGCCGTCCACGCCACCCGCCACCGTGCAGCCCAGCACGCCCGGCTCGCCGCCCGGATGGCCAGGGCCAGCCCGGCGCCTCCGATGGATTCGGCGTCGGCAAACCCGGACAGCGCGCGCCGGATCACGGCCTCGCGGCTTTCTTCTGTCTCAGGCCTTTGGTACGTCAACGGCGGGGTCTGAATCCTCTCTGGGGCCGGGATCCTGCTGCGCGGCAATCGCGCGTCACTAGCATTGTATATAAATCCGACTCTAATAATAGCTTATTGCTCCGGCAGGGCGGTCGGCGGCAGATCCGGCGCCCCGGCGAACCCGGCGGACCCTGCGCGCTTGCCGTGCTCCGGCGGCGTATCGGACGGTCTGCTGCATGGCCTCAGGAAGGATTCGGGTATTGATCCGTTGTTCAGGCCGGGTATATGCTGCCTGACCTGCGCAGGAACGGGGGAGCGTTCAGACGCTTTCGTTGTGATGGCAACGGCTGGTGACACAAGTACCCGCGAGCCCGGCGCTCTGTGCCCGGTGGCCCGGCGGTCGGCTCGTGGATGTCCTCATGCGAAGCCATGCGCGACGTGGGCGAGATGGCGCCTGGCAGGCTGGAAGTGACGCGCGAGCATGGCCTGACGGAGGCGTTTGGGGCGGCTGGAGTCGGAGCCTGGGTCTGGCATACGGCCACCGGGCAGGTCAGCCTCGACGACCGTGCGATGGGCTTGCTCGGCGTCGACCCGGATACATATGACGGGCATGTCAGTACATGGCTTACTTTGATCCACCCTGACGATATTGCCTGGACGACGGCCGAAGTGGGTAAGGCGCTCCGCACGGTCGGCCCTTACGAGATCGAGTACCGGATCTGCTGTCCGGACGGTGCTACCCGCTGGGTGCAGGTTCTTGGCCACGTTGAGGCTGATGCCGGCGGGAATCCGTACCGGGTGCTCGGCACGGTCTGGGACAGCACGGAGTCTCATGCCGCCCGCGATGGCTTGCGCCGTGCGCTGCGTTTCATGAGCGATGGATTCGTGTCAGTCGACAGGGACTGGCGGATAACCTTCGCCAACGTCCAGGCCGAGCTGTTGCTGGGGGAGGGGCGGAACCTGTCGGGGCGGGTGTTGTGGCATCTTCCGCTGAACCAGGTGCCTGGCCTGGAGGCCTGCTGCCGGGAGGCTGCGAGCGGGACGAGGCCGGTCGGTTTCGAGGCGGAGTGGCCAGGAACCGGGCGCTGGTATCTGTTCCGGTTCGTGCCGGTGCCGGACGGCATAGCCTGGTATTTCACCGACGTCACGAAGTCATACCAGCACGGTGCCGAGCGGGAGGCGGCGGAAAGGGTGGCGGCCGAGCGGTCGGCCCGGATCCAGGAGCTGACGGCAGTCCTGGCTGAGGCGGTGACCTCGCAGGATGTGGTGACTGCGGTTGCCGAGCGGGTGCTGCCCCCGTTCGGGGCGTCGGGGCTGTTCGTGGAGATGGCTGAGGCTGGCCATCTGCGGGTGATCGGGTCCGTCGGCTATCCCTGGTCGCTGGTCAGCCTGATGGACGGGTTGCCGCTGGAGAAGAGCCCGGCCATTGCTGCCGCGCTGCGCGATCATCGGCCGTTCTTCCTTTCCTCTCCTGAGGAGTTCGCTGAGCGCTTCCCCGGGGGGGCGGATCTGCCTGATCTGAGTGGCAAGCAGGCCTGGGCGTTCCTGCCCTTGGTGGTCTCGGGACAGATGGTCGGCATGTGCGTGATCTCTTTCAACCAGCCGCGCCATCTGACCAATGAGGAGCGTGCGCTGCTGGTGGCGCTCAGCGGCCTGATGGCGCAGGCCCTGGAGCGTGCCCGGCTGTTCGACGCCGAGCACGCGAGGGCGCAGGCGCTGCAGCATGATCTGCTGCCCCAGGTGCTGCCGTCGCCGCCCGCGGTGACCGCGGCTGCGCGGTATCTGCCGGCCGGCCCGGGCGCGAGCGTGGGTGGTGACTGGTATGACGTTGTGCCTTTGTCCGGCGACCGGGTCGCCCTGGTCATCGGTGATGTCATGGGGCATGGCCTGCCCGAAGCGGTCATCATGGGGCGACTGCGCACGGCCATGCAAACCCTCTGCGACCTTGACCTGCCGCCTGATGAGATCGTGAGTCACCTCAACGACGTGGTAGCCGGCATGAGCGATGACTGCTTCTTCGCTACCTGCCTGTACGCCGTCTACGATCCCGTCGCGGGCATCTGCGCCGTTGCCCGGGCGGGTCACCCGCCGCCAGCGGTCGTCGGGCCCGACGGCTCTGTGCGTCTTGCCGAAGCCGCCTGCGATCCTCCGCTCGGTGTGGCCACGCCGCCCTTCGAGGTCGCGGAACTGGCCGTCCCCGACGGGGGCCTGCTGGTCTTCTACACCGATGGGCTGATCGAATCGGCCGACGTTGACGCCAACACGGGGATGAACCGTCTCGCCGGGCTCTTGCGCACCCATCACCGTGAGAGCCTGGAGCAGCTTTGCGACAGCCTCACCAGCGGCCTGCTACCCGCCGGCTCGCTGCGCACCGACGATGCCGCACTGCTCGCCGTGCGTGTTCACGCCACGGCACCGGAGGCGGTAGCGGCATGGCCGCTGCCCGAGGAACCGCTGGCAGCCGGGGTGGCCCGCCGGCACGTCCGCGACCAGCTCATCACCTGGCACCTGGGCGAACTGGCGGCCGACACCGAGATCCTTGCCAGTGAACTGGTCACCAACGTGATCCGCCACGCACGGGGACCGATCCAGTTGCGGCTGTTGCGCAGCCAGACACTGATCTGCGAGGTATTCGACGGCAGCGCCACCACACCCCGCATACGCCGGACCTCCTGGAACGACGAAGGCGGCCGGGGCCTGCAACTGGTCTCCGCCCTGTGCGACCGCTGGGGAACCCGGTACCTGGCCGACGGAAAGTGCATCTGGACCGAGCAGTCCCTGCCCTTACCCAAGGCAGCAGCCCGTCCGGTACTGGCCGTCTGGCAGGGAAAGTCGCGTTCATCACCGGCGCGGCGCGCGGCCAGGGCGCAGCCATGCGCTCCGGCTCGCCCGCGGTGTCTGGCGGACGCGTGGACCAGGGCCGCGGGTAGCCTGGCCAGCTGAAAGTGACCTTCGGGGAAGGTGGTGACCCGCCGTGGCGCAGGGCGAGGCGACGAGCAAGCCACCCGGCGTGAGCCCGCCAGGCGCTGATGGCGTGCCGTTGCTGCCATTGCAGAGCGAGAAAGACACAGACGCGGCCTGGGGTGAGCACCCCGAGCCGGAGGACGACGAGCGTTTCTATCGCGAGCGGCCGCCGCACTGGGACTCCGTCTGAGGCGCACCCGTTCTGCGCCGCCGGTCTGGTGATCGGCTGACGAGGCCGCCAGCGCAGCCTGGGCGAGTCGGCGTCCCGTTCAGGCCCCTGCACCGCAGTGGTGACTGCGGCGCCATGGCGCAGGTCGAGGCGCATTAGCTATAAAGTTGATAGACGTAGTAGGCTATAACGTCCCCAGCTCGAGCGGCAGCTCGGCGTCGGCCGACCACTCTTCCAGGGAGCCGTCATAGATCGCCACGTCATCGTGCCCAGCGATCGACAGCGCGTGGGCCACGACGGCGGCGGAGATACCGCCGCCGCAGTAGACGGTTACGGGGCCGCCGCCCGCAAGGCCGGCGGCGGCCTCCCTGAGCGCTGCGAGCGGCCGCAGCTCTCCGTCGGGAGTCTGCAGCGAGCGTGCCGGAAGGCTGACGCTGGACGGTATGTGCCCGCGCCGGGTGTAGCGGGTCGGTGCCGTGCCGGCGAAGCCCTCCCGAGGGAGGGCGCAAACCAGCGATCCGGCGCGCGCGCCGCTGACCATCTCGAGCACGTCCGACTTGCCGGCCCACATGCCGGGCCGCTCACGGGGAGTGAGGGAAGCCCGGCGGCCGCCGTCCGCGGGCAGGTCAGGGGGCTCGCCGTGCTCGACAGCGCCGCCGCTGGCCAGCCACGCTGGCCAGCCGCCGTCGAGGATGGCGGCAGGCACGCCGATCCAGCGCAGCATCCACCAGAGCCGCGCGGCCCAGACACCCCCGGCCGCGTCATAGGTCACCACGAAGGTCGAATCGGCGACGCCCAGCCTCTCGAGGGCGGCCGCGAACTGGTCAGCCGGCGGCCGGGCAAAGTGATAGGGCGCGGTGTGGTCGGACAGATCGCCGAGCAGGTCCGCGTAGCGGGCCGTCGGGATGTGTCCCGAGGCGAAGTGCTGCCGTGCGCTGGCCGCGCGGTAGTCACCGTCATGACGGGCCGACGGCAGGTCGACGGTGGCGTCGAGGACGACGACGGATGGGCCAAGGTTCGCCGCGAGCCAGGCTGCCGATACCAGGGAGCCCGGGCCCTCAGCGGGTGGCGCGGGAGTTCGCATGAGGCCGAGGCTACAGCGGTGCAGCGGAGGTCCCCCACCGGCAGGTCGGCCGCGCAGCCAGCCCTGAGGCCTGCGGAATGACGATGGTCAGCAACGTCCCCAGGAGGGCTGCGACCCAGGTCCTGACCAGTGCCATCGCCGGCTGGCGGGCCACGCGCTCCGGCGTGCTCGTTGTGGCCATGGACGGGCACGGCACGGCCGGCAAGTCAACTCTCGCGGCCGAGGTAGCCAGGGCCACCGCGGCGGCCCTCGTGCACACCGACGACTTCTTTCTGCAGCGGCCCGCTCGCGCCGGCCATCGGCCGCCAGGCTCGCGGTCGCTGCGGCAGTACTACGACTGGCGGCGAATCCGCGCGGAGGCGCTCGAGCCGCTGCGAGCTGGCCGGAGCGCGACGTTCCGGTGCTTCGACTGGAGCCGGGGTACCGTCCGGGGCGGCGTGGCCACCGTGCGGCCGTCCGACCTCATCCTGCTCGAAGGCGTGTTCTCCGCCGCCCCCGAGCTCTCTGACCTCGTCGACTGGTCGGTGTTCGTCGACACGCCCGAGCGCGAGCGGCTCCGGCGGCTTCAGGCTCAGGTCGCGCCGGACGACTGGGATGCGGACTGGCTGGCCGTCCAGCGGTTGTATTTCGACCGTACCCGGCCAGCGGCTTCGTTCGATCTCGTCGTATCCGGCTCGAGTCCAGGGCCCGCGGGCCCCGCAGGAGGCACAGCATGACGTCCATCCGGGTGATGCTCGACTACGTCCACCCCTGGCCGAACGCGGCCGGGTTCTACGTGGCCCGGGACCGTGGCTGGTACCGGGACGCGGGCCTCGAGGTCGAGCTGACCACACACGATTACGGCCGGGGCGACACCCTGGATCATCTGAGCCGTTTCGAGGTCGACTTTGGCGTCTTTCCCTCCAACCGGCTGCTGGTCCGCCGGGAGAAGGGCGAGCCGCTGATCGGCGTCGCGGCCATCAGCCAGACCGGGCTGGAAACGATCCAGGCGATCCGTGCTGCGGGCATCACCCGGCCTCGTGATCTCGAGGGACGGCGAATTGGCTTCGGCCTGACGCCCCGGGGGAAGGCGATGGTCAGTCACCTGGTCACCGCGGACGGCGGCGATCCGTCGAAGATCATCGCCGTCAGCTCGTCCGGGCACGAGCTGACGCCCGATTACCTCGTCGCCTCCGGCCTGGATGCGCTGTTCGGCGGCTACTGGTGCTGGGACGTGCTGTCGCGCGGCGTGCCCGAGGAGGACCTGATTACCTGGCGGGTGTCCGACATCGGGGCCCCGTCGTATCACAGCTACCTGCTCGGTACGCAGGAATGGAGGGTGCAGAGCAACCCAGAGCTCGTGCGCAGCTTCGTCGCCGCGACCTCGCGCGGTTTCCACGCCGCGGCGGCCGATCAGGAGGCCGCTGTCGCCCTGCTGGAACGCGTGATCGTCTACCAGCCGAGCTGGCGGCTGGCACGGTCCCTCGAACTGGTCGCGACCAGCTGGTTCCACGACGGGATATGGGGCGTCCAGCGCGAGGACGACCTGGTCGCCGGCTATGCGAAGTGGCTGGCCGACTACGGCGTCCTGGCCAGTGCTGACGTGTGGCGCGGCGCGACGACCAATGAGTTCGTCCCTGACCTTGCGGGTTCAGCGAGATGACCGGGTCATGGCGCCGCAGCGGACTGCCGGCTCTGGCCCTCGCGGCTGCGCTGGGCGTCGCGGCCTGCGGCTCCGCCGCGCCCTCCGGCAGCGCGGGCGGGCAGCCGCTGCCGGGAGGCACCGCCTACTTCGCCGAGCAGCCGGAGAGCACGCCGACGTACATCTTCCCGCTGATCTCCGGCGAGAACTACAGCGGCGCCAACACTGCCGATCTGCAGACCCTGCTCTACGAGCCGCTCTACTGGTACGGGGACAAGGGGAATCCGTCCATCGACTACCGGCTCTCGGTCGGCGACGCGCCGGTATACAGCGACGGCAACCGGGTGGTGACGATCAAGCTCAAGCACTACGTGTGGTCGGACGGGGAGGTGCTGAGCGCTCGCGACGTCGGGTTCTGGATCAACTTGCTGAAGGCGAACAAGGACGACTGGGCGTCCTACGTCCCCGGCGGCTTCCCCGACAACGTGCTGTCGTGGAAGGCGCTCGATTCGACCACGATCCAGCTGCGGCTGAACGCCAGCTACAACCCGACCTGGTTCACCTATAACGAGCTGTCGCAGATCACGCCGCTGCCCATCGCCTGGGACCGCACGTCGCTCACCGCCCCGGCGCCGTCACCGGGCGCGGCGGACCTTCCCGATACCACCAAGGCCGGGGCCGTGGCTGTGTACAACTTCCTGAACGGCCAGGCCAAGGCGGTCTCCGGGTACGCGTCGAGCCCCATCTGGTCGGTGGTCGACGGTCCCTGGAAGCTGACGAGCCTGACCAGCGACGGCACCGCGACGTTCCTGCCCAATCCGCACTACACCGGGCCCCAGAAGCCTCACCTGGCGAGGTTCGTCGAGCTGCCGTTCACGTCCACTGCCGCCGAGTTCACGGTGCTCAAGGCCGGCTCGGCCACCGGCGGGCCCGGCAGCTCTGGCGAGCAGGTGTCGGTCGGATACGTGCCCGATGACGACCTGCCGCAGGGGCCCTCCCTGAAGGGCCAGGGCTACGAGCTGATCAAGAACTTCCCGTTTGGCTTCGACTACTTCGAGCCCAACTTCAACAACCCCAAGGTCGGCCCCATCTTGAGGCAGCTGTACTTCCGCCAGGCGTTCCAGCATCTGGTAGACCAGCCCGGATGGATCCACGCCTACTACGACGGCCTGGGCGTGCCCACCTACAGCCCCGTGCCCGCCCAGCCCGCGAACCCGTATTCCGACGCCAGCGCCTCGGTGAACCCGTACCCGTTCAGCGTGACGACGGCCAAGGCCCTGCTCGCCGCGCACGGCTGGAAGGTCGTCCCGGACGGCGTCACCACCTGCACCCGCCCCGGAACCGGGACCGGCGAGTGCGGCAGCGGAATCAGGGCCGGTGAGCCGCTGAACTTCAGCCTCATGTACCCGAGCGGCACCCCGTACACCGACGATGCCATGGCCGACCTGCAGTCGGTCGCCAGGCAGGTCGGGATCGAGATCTCCCTCGATCAGGTGACGTCCTCCACCATCGACCAGACGATCGAGCCGTGCGCGGCGTCCTCGCCCGCCTGCAGCTGGGAACTCGGCAACTACGGCGGCGCCTGGGTCTTCGAGCCCGACCACTATCCGAGCGGTGAGGAGATCTTCCAGACCGGTGCGCTCGGCAACGTCAACAACTACTCCGATCCCGCGATCGACAAGCTGATCCTCGCGACGACGACCACCTCGGCGGCCAACGCGCAGAACGCACTCAACGCGTACGCCAACGCGGTCCGGCTCCAGCTGCCGAACTTCTGGCAGCCCAGCCCCGGCACCCTCATCACCGTGCAGTCAAACCTGCGCGGCTTCTCGCCGAACGCCTACGGCTTCATCAGCCCCGAGGAGTGGTACTTCACCAAGAGCTGAGATGATCGCGCCCCGGCGGCGTTCTGAGGCCAGGACGGCTGCTGGCCGTCGGCCATGGCGGCCTGGCCAGCGCGCGGCTGGCGGCCTGGCCAGCGCGTGGCTGGTGGCCGGCTGCGGCGGCTCGGGCTGCCGCGGTAGTGCCTGGGAACCAGGTATTTCGGGACGACCACGTGCCCCCGCTCGGGCTGACACCGGAGCGTCTACCGGTCGCTGATGAAAGCGGCCCGCGCCCGCTGCGGACGGCAGCGCACGGCGAGCATCCGCGCCGTCCCGACCCAGTCCGCGCTGGGCGCTCCGCGGCCATCGACACGAGAACATGACGCCTGATATCCATTACTGATATCGTTTACAGTATGCCGAACATCAGTGATGTAGCGCGCCGGGCAGGGGTTTCGACCGCGACGGTGTCGCGGTTCCTGCGCGGTCAGCGTGTGCGTGCGGAGGCCGCCATCTTGCAGGCAGTCGAAGAGCTCGGCTACCGGCCGGCGGCCGCTGCCCGCAGCCTGCGGTCCGGCGTCCACTACGCGATCGCGGTTGTCGTCCCGGACGTGACCAACCCGTTCTTCGCTGGCCTGGTGAAGGGCATCGAGTCGGTCTGCCGAGGAGGTCCGTACAACGTGTTCTTGGTGAACACCGACGAGAGCAGCGAATTGGAGGACACCGTGGTTGCGGACATTATGCAGCGCGTCGACGGCATCATCCTCGCGCCGGCCACTGAGCAGGACAAGACGCCGACGCGGATCAAGAGGGCCGGCCTCCCGGTGGTGTTTGTCGACAGGGAACTGCCCGGGGAGCGCTTCGACAGCGTGATGGTGGACAACCCCGGAGGCGCGCGTGCTGCCGCCGATTATCTCGTGGGTCTCGGCCACGACAGGATCGCGGTGATCAGCGGCCCGCTGAACACCACGCCGGGCCGGGAACGTCATGAGGCCTTCGTGCAGGCCGTGGAGGATCTCGGCGGCGCTGTGGCCGAGGAGTACAGCCAGATAGCGGACTTCCGGGAGAGCGGTGGGTATCAGGCCATGCTCCGGCTGCTCGCGCTGCCCAGTCCGCCAACCGCGGTCTTCTGCGCCAACAACCTGATGACCGTCGGGGCGCTGAAGGCGCTGAACAGCATGCGCGTGCGAGTACCGCAGGAGCTGTCCATCGTGGGCTTCGACGATCTGGATCTCGCGCCCCTGCTGTGGCCGCCGCTGACCGTCATCGACCGGCCCACGGTGCAGCAGGGCGTCCTGGCCGCGCGACTGCTGCTGGCCAGGCTGGCCGGCCAGGGCAGTCCGGAACCGCAGCGGGTGGTGCTGTCCACCACGCTTCTCGAACGGGCCTCCTGCACGACACCTCCGGCGGCCGCTCCATGATCGGGGTCCGCGAACTGACGGTGGAGTTCGGCCCGGTGCGAGCGCTGGACGGGGTCAGCCTGGACATCACCCCGGCGAGGTGCACGCGCTGGCCGGCGAGAACGGCTCGGGCAAGAGCACGCTGCTCGAGATCCTCGGTGGCGGCCCGGGATCTCTTCACGATCATCGACGGCGCCCCCCGGCGGGGCGGTGTCCGGCGCCACGCGTGCGACCTGGTCATTCGCGGCTCCAGCGCCCGCTGAGCACGGTCGCCCCGGAGGTTGCCGCGATCAACGCGGGGCCTGCGCCGCCCGGGGGCGGGTCCGCTGCTCTATTCTCCTTCGGCAGTGAAAAGAAAAATCGCTTTGGTGATAGCCAGTGCGTTGTGCGCTGTTCTTGCCGGATCTGGCTGTGACTCCCCGGGAAGGGCGCACGCGCCGCCCGCTCCGCGGCCGAACTTTGTTTTCGTCCTCACCGACGACCTGTCCTGGAACCTGGTCAGTCACATGCCGCACGTTGTCGCGCTGCAGAAGGCCGGGATCACGTTTTCGCACTACTACGTCGTCGACTCCCTGTGCTGCCCGTCGCGGTCCGCGATCTTCACCGGCGAGTACCCCCATGACGACGGGGTCTTCACCAACGTCGGTGCCGACGGCGGGTACGGCTCTTACAACGCGCACGGCGACCAGCAGAAGTCGTTCGCGGTGGCGCTGCAGAAGTCCGGCTACCGCACCGCGCTGATGGGCAAGTACCTCAACGGCTATGACCCATCCGATCCGGTCGCGCCGGGCTGGAACGTGTGGGACGTGACGGGCAACGGCTACGGCGAGTTCAACTACAGCCTCAACCAGGACGGCACGCAGCGCGAGTACGGGGACGCGCCCGGCGACTACCTGACCGACGTGCTCTCGGCCAAGGCCACCTCGTTCATCGGCTCGGCCGCGCTCGAGCACAGGCCGTTCATGCTGGAGGTCGCGACGTTCGCGCCGCACGCGCCGTACAGGCCGGCGCCGCGCTATGCGGATGCCGCGGCGAGCCTGCAGTACCCGAAGACTGCCGCCTACGACCGGCTGCCGGTCAACCCGCCGCCGTGGCTGGCGCGGCACGCACCGCTGACGCCGGCGCAGCAGGCGGCCATCACCAGCGACTACCGCGACCGCGTCGAGGCCGACCTTTCCGTCGACGAGATGATCGGCCAGATCGAGCACGAACTGCGGGTCAAGGGCGTCGCCAGGAACACCTACATCGTCTTCAGCTCCGACAACGGCCTGCACATGGGCGAGTACCGGCTGGAGCCGGGGAAGCAGACCGCGTTCGACACCGATATCAGGGTGCCGCTGATCGTCAGCGGCCCGCACGTCCCGGCGGGGCGGACGGTCACCCAGCTCGCGTCGAACATCGACCTCGCGCCCACGTTCGAGGCCCTGGCCGGACTCGAGATCCGCAAGACCATCGACGGGCACAGCCTCGCCGCGTTGTGGCACGGCCAGCGGCCGAAGGACTGGCGGCAGGCCATCCTGATCGAGCATCACGGTCCCGACGATTCTCCGAGTGACCCGGACGCCCAGACCAAGGCACAGGCCGATCCGCCCTCCTACGAGGCGGTGCGGACCGAGAATGCGCTGTACGTTCGCTACGCCAACGGCGGCCAGGAGTACTACGACACGGCCACGGACCCGCTCGAGCTGGACAACATTGCCGTGGACGGCGTGCCCCCCGACCTGGTGGAGGCGCTCGTGGCCCTGGAGAACTGCCACAACGGCGTCACCTGCTGGGCCGCTGCCCACCTGCACTAGAACTGCACTGGAACGCGGCGCGGCGCGGTGCGGGGCTGGCCCTACCCTGGAGCGCATGACGCTTCCCTCCGGTGTCGCCATCGACGAGCTCGATCCCGGCATCCGCCCCCAGGACAACCTGTTCCGGTACGTCAACGGTCTGTGGCTCGACCGGACCGTGATTCCCGCCGACCGGGCGCGCGACGGCGCGTTCCGGGTCCTGGCCGAGGAGGCCGAGAACGCGGTCCGCGAGATCGTGGAAGAGGCGGCGTCGGCGCCTGAAGGCAGCGAGGAGCGGAAGTTCGGCGACCTCTACGCCAGCTTCATGGACGCGGAGCGGGTGGAGCAACTCGGCTCGCAGCCCATCGGCCAGACGCTCGCGGACGCCCGGGCAGTCAGCTCCATTCCGGAACTGCTGGAGACGCTCGGGCGGCTGGAGCGACGGGGCATCGGGGGCCTGTACCGGCTCTTCGTCAACGCCGACCCCGGTGACCCCGAGCGTTACCTGGTGTTTTTCGGGCAGGGCGCGATCTCGCTCCCGGACGAGAGCTACTACCGCGAGGAGCGGTTCGCCGGCGTCCGTGACGCGTTCGTCGGCCATGTGCAGCGCATGCTCGATCTGGCCGGGCTGCCGGACGCTGACCTGGCAGCCAGGCGGCTGTTCGCGCTGGAGACGGCGGTGGCTGGATACCACTGGGACCGCGTCGAGAGCCGCGACCGCGAGAAGACGTACAACCTTTTCACCTGGACCGGCGCGCTGTCGGAGGGCCCGGATCTGCGCGGGTGGCTCGCGGCCATGGACCCGCCCGCCGGCGCGTTCCGCGAGATCGTGCTCCGCCAGCCCAGCTTCAGCTCCGGGCTGGCCTCGCTGCTCACCGATGAACACCTTCCTGCGTGGCGGGACTGGCTGTGCTGGCAGGTGATCCACGGCGCTGCCGGGTACCTGTCCGAGGCGTTCGTCCAGGAAGATTTCGACTTTTACGGCCGCACCCTGAGTGGCACCCCTCAGCTGCGTGAGCGCTGGAAGCGGGGTGTCTCGCTTGTCGAGCGGGCCATGGGGGAAGCGGTCGGCCGGGCCTACGTCGCCCGGCACTTTCCCCCGGGGGCACGGGAGCGGATGGATGTCCTGGTGGCCAACCTCCTCGAGGCCTACCGCCAGAGCATCGAGACGCTCGAATGGATGGGGCCGGACACCCGCCTGCGGGCCCTGGAAAAGCTGCGGAAGTTCACGCCGAAGATCGGCTACCCGGTCAGCTGGCGGGACTACTCCAGCCTGGAGATCGACCCGGCGGATCTCATGGCCAACGTGCGGGCCGCCCACGCTTTCGAATTCCACCGCGAGCTGAACAAGATCGGCAAGCCGATCGACCGCGACGAGTGGTTCATGACCCCCCAGACGGTCAACGCGTACTACAACGCGAGCATGAACGAGATCGTGTTCCCGGCCGCGATCCTGCAGGATCCGTTCTTCGGCCCCAGCCGCGACGACGCGGCCAACTACGGGGCGATCGGCGCGATCATCGGCCACGAGATCGGCCACGGCTTCGATGACCAGGGTTCCAAGTCCGACGGTGACGGCAGGCTCACCGACTGGTGGAACGCGGCGGACCGGCAGGCGTTCGAGGCCCGGACCCGGTCGCTGATCGAGCAGTACAACGCCCTGGCGCCGGCGCAGACCCCCGGCCAGCATGTGAACGGAGCGCTGACGATCGGGGAGAACATCGGCGACCTCGGAGGCCTCGGCATCGCGTGGAAGGCCTATGTGGTTTCGCTGCGCGGCCAGGAGGCACCGGTCATCGACGGCTTGACGGGCGCGCAACGCTTCTTCCTGTCGTGGGCACGTGTCTGGCAGGAAAAGGGCCGGGACGAGGAAGTCATCCGGCTGCTCGCCATCGACCCGCATTCCCCCGCCGAGTTCCGCTGCAACCAGATCGTGCGTAACCTCGACGAGTTCTATGCTGCGTTCGATGTCGGCGCCACCGACGCGATGTGGCTGGACCCCGCAGCCCGGGTCCGTATCTGGTAGCCGGGGCAGGGCCGCAACAGGACCGGGCCGCAGCACAGCGGCCCGGGACCTCGGGTGGAACCCCGCTCGTGCGCAGGTGTGATCTGGCCACGCGCGGGTAGCCGAGCTTCTCCGGCGTGCCGATCGCTTGCTTTAGTACGCAATGCTTGCTAAAGTTAGCAAAGCGACCCGGAACCCGAGGAGTGGATATGAACACCCTGACCAGGCAATACAGCACGGCGGCGCACCAGGCCCGATCCGCGGCCGGGAAGACCGCGGACTTCTGGACCCAGCGCACGCGGACGCTGGCGGACTCCCTTCCCGGGCTGCCGCAGATCGACCTCGTGCTGGCGGTCGAGCGTTACTTCGACCTGGTGCAGCGGACGGTAGACCTGAACCGCGGGCTCGCCGTGAGGTGGGCGGAGGCCGCGAGCGCCCTGCCCGGTGTGGTTCGCGAGCAGGCCGAATCGGCAGGCGAGGTCGTGCGGGACAAGGCGGCCACGGCCGGCCAGGCCGCTCACGAGCACGTCGAGAGGGCGTCGCATGAACTGGCCCGTGAGGCTCGCAAGGTCGAGCGCGAGCAGGCGAGGAAGGCTCAGGCGATGGCCCGCGAGCGCTATGAGGGCCTGACCAAGGCCGAGCTCAGCGGCCTGCTCGCCCAGCGAGACCTGCCCAAGTCGGGCAGTGTCGACCAGCTCATCGAGCGGCTGGTCGAGGCGGACAGCAGCCGGGGCGCCTAGCCAGCCGGCTCGCGCCTGTTCGCCGACGTCACGAGCGGCGGCGACCGCCCGCCGGCCGTCCCCTGGGCGCGCCCCGACGTTCCCGGGAATTTATGGCGCCCGTGAGCGGGGTATGAGCCCTGCGGGAGGCGCGGCAGTTCTGGGGCCAGAACGCGCCGCGTGGTGGCTGGGCAGCGCCATTGCGCGCAAAGGAAGCGGAGAACACGTGGCTTTGTGATGCCCGCCGGCAGGCGGGACGGGGGTATGACGTGGGGGATATTGGCCGCCGCGAGGTGCTCGGCAACGCAGGAAAGCTGGCGATCGCGGCCGGGGTTGGCACGCGTCTGGGCGGTGCGGGCACGCGTCTGGGCGGTGCGGGCACGCGTCTGGGCGGTGCGGGCACGCGTCTGGG
>JASHQP010000005.1 GCA_030039095.1 Streptosporangiaceae bacterium | reverse complement strand
GGCCAGGGCGGGCCGGGCCACGCGGCCAGGGGGATCGGCGCCGGCGCCGCCCCTGGCCCGCCCATCCAGCTGAGCGCCTCACCCCGAGGGAATGATGCACGGCGGGCCGACGCCAGCGATCGTTGGCGCGTGACCGATCACTATGACGTCATCATCGCAGGTAGCGGCGCTGGCGGCGGCACGCTGGCGCACACGCTGGCGCCGTCGGGCAAGCGGATCCTGCTGCTGGAGCGGGGCGACTTCCTGCCCAGGGAGACCGAGAACTGGGACCCCGGCGCGGTGTTCGTCGACGGCAGGTATGTCTCCGAGGACACCTGGTACGACGCGGACGGCAAGCCGTTCCAGCCCCAGTCGCACTATTTCGTCGGCGGCGCCACGAAGATGTACGGCGCCGCGCTGTACCGGCTGCGCCCCGAGGACTTCGGCGAGCTGAAGCACGCCGACGGCGTGTCCCCGGCCTGGCCGCTCGGCTACGACGAGTTCGAGCCCTGGTACAGCAAGGCCGAGTGGCTGTATCAGGTCCGGGGCGTGCACGGCGAGGACCCGACGGAGGGCCACTGGTCCCGGCAGTACCCGTGGCCCCCGGTCTCGCACGAGGAGCGGGTGCAGCAGATCTTCGACGCGCTGACCGCAGGGGGCTACCACCCTTTCCACGCGCCGTGCGGCATCCTGCTCGACGAGGCGAGGCGGCCGGCCAGCGCGTGCATCCGCTGCGCCTGGTGCGATGGCTACCCGTGCCTGGTGCACGCCAAATCCGACGCCGAGGCCATCGCGGTCCGCCCGCTGCTGGACCGGCCGAACGTCACCCTGCTGGTGAACGCCGAGGTCGAACGGCTGCAGACCGACCCGGGCGGCGGGGCGGTGACCGGCGTGGTGGTCAGCCGGGACGGCAGGCGCGAGATCTACGAGGCCGACGTCGTCGCGGTGTGCGCCGGGGCGGCGAACACCGCCAGGATTCTGCTCCGATCCGACTCCGACCGGCATCCGAATGGCCTGGCGAACGGCTCGGACCAGGTCGGCCGGAACTACATGTGCCACAACAGCAAGGCCATCGTGGCGCTGGGCGCCGAAGACAACGACACGGTGTTCCAGAAGACGCTCGGCCTGAACGACTTCTACCTGCCCGGCGGCGGCCGGCAGTGGCCGCTCGGCAACATCCAGATGCTCGGCAAGTCCAACGCGATGGCGATGAAGGGCGAGGAGCCCAAGCTCACGAAGCTTGCGCCGCGATGGAGCATGGCCGAGGTCGCCCGGCACGCCGTGGACTTCTGGCTGACCACCGAGGACGTCCCCGAGCCGGGCAACCGGGTCACTGTCGACGCCGATGGCCGCATCCACCTGGCCTACCGGCAGACCAACGACGAGGAAGCCGACGGCCTGTACCACGAACTGCGCAAGATCCTGAACCACGTCGGCCTGGCCGAGCACCACGTGCTGCACAAGAACTTCTACGCGAGCATGGACATCCCGGTGGCCGCGGTCGCGCATCAGGCCGGCACGTGCCGGTTCGGCACCGACCCGGCGACCTCGGTGCTGGACGTGAACTGCAAGGCCCACGAACTAGACAACCTGTACATCGTGGACACCAGCTTCTTCCCGAGCATCGGCGCGGTGAACCCCGCCCTGACCGCCATGGCGAACGCGATCCGCGTCGGCGAGCACCTCATCGGCCGGCTGACCAGCTGAACCCACCACCCCACCGAACTCGCTGCCCCACCGAAACCACTGCCCCACCGAAACCACTAGCCCACGAGGTGAGGATCTTGGACCGCTATCCCAACATCAGCGACCACGGGCTGATCGGCGACCTGCAGACGGCCGCGCTGGTCACCACCGACGGGTGCGTGGACTGGTTCTGCGTGCCCCGCTTCGACTCACCCAGCGTGTTCGCGTCTCTGCTCGATGCGGACAAGGGTGGCCTCTGCCGGATCGCCCCCGACCGGGACGACTACGTGAGCAAGCAGCTGTACCTGCCGGACAGCGCGATCCTGGTCACCAGGTTCATGACCCCGGACGGCGTCGGCGAGGTTCACGACTTCATGCCGATCGCCGGCCACAAGGCCACCGACCGGCACAAGCTGGTGCGCAACATCAAGGTCGTGCGGGGCACGATGAAGTTCCGGATCCAGATCCACCCGCGCTTCAACTACGGCAGGACCCCGCACAAGCTGGAGTACTCCGAGTACGGGGCCATGTTCCACACCGACGACATGGACCTGTCGGTGAGCGGCATCGCGCCGGTCGGGGTGTCCCTGCGCGACCTGGACCTCACGATCGAGCAGGACGGCAGCGGCCTGCAGTGGACCCGCACGCTGCGCGAGGGCGAGATCGGCGGAATGGTGCTCGAGTCCATGGGCGGCCTGCCGAAGCGGCTGGTCTCGCCCGAGGAGGCGCAGGCCATGGCCGACGAGACCGCCCGTTTCTGGGGCGACTGGCTGCATCGGTCCACCTACCGCGGCCGCTGGCGCGAGATGGTGGCCCGCTCGGCGATGACGCTCAAGCTCATGACGTACGCCCCCACCGGCGCGCTGGTCGCCGCGCCAACCGCCGGGCTGCCGGAGCAGGTCGGCGGCGAGCGCAACTGGGACTACCGGTACACATGGATCCGGGACGCCTCGTTCTCCATCTACGCCCTGCTCGGCCTGGGCTACGTCGACGAGGCGGCCGCGTTCATGCAGTGGCTGCGGGACCGCACCACCGAGGCGTCCGGCAACGGATCCGGCCCGCTGAAGATCATGTACCGGGTCGACGGCACCTCGGACCTGACCGAAGAGACCCTGGATCACTTCGAGGGCTGGCGCGGCTCCCGCCCGGTGCGCATCGGCAACGGCGCCGCCGACCAGCTTCAGCTCGACATCTACGGCGAGTCGATGGACGCCATCGAGCTGGCCGACGCGCGCACCGGGGAGATGGGCCACGAGGGCTGGGTCTCGATCGCCGGCATCACCGACTGGCTGTGCGACCACTGGGACCAGCCGGACGAGGGCGTCTGGGAGACGCGCGGCGGCCGGAAGAACTTCACGTACGGCCGGTTCCAGTCGTGGGTCGCCCTGGACCGGGCGATCAGGATCGCCGAGCGCCGCGGCAGGCCCGCCAACCTGGCCAAGTGGACGACCGAGCGAGACAAGATCTACAACCAGGTCATGGAGCGTGGCTGGCACCCCAAGATCGGCGCGTTCACCCAGCACTACGACACCGACGTTCTCGACTCCTCGCTGCTGAAGATGCCGCTGCTGGGCTTCATCGCGCCGCGCGACCCGATGTGGCTGTCAACGCTGAACGCCATGGACCGCGAGCTGGTCTCGGACAGCCTGGTCTACCGGTACAACCCGTCCGCCTCCCCGGACGGTCTGGCCGGCGACGAGGGCACGTTCTCGCTGTGCACGTTCTGGTACGTCGACGCGCTGGCCAGGGCCGGCCGGCTCGACGACGCCCGGCTGACCTTCGAGAAGATGCAGACCTACACCAACCACCTGGGCCTGTACTCCGAGGAGATCAGCTCCACCGGCGAGCAGCTCGGCAACTTCCCGCAGGCGTTCACCCACCTGTCGCTGATCAATGCCGCGATCAACCTCGATCACCAGATCGATCACGGTCTCGGCTCGCTGCGGGAGATAGTGCTCGATTCCTGAGCCCACGAGGTGACGTTTCACCTGCGGGTCGTGACCGCTGGTGAGGTGACGGAACGGGTCGTCGCCCTGCTGGCCGCCGAGCCCGGCGTGTCGAACCTGGTGGTTCTTCCCGGCGCGGCGCGACGGCCAGCGGGCGATGCCGTGCAGTGCGACGTCCGGTCGTCCGCCGCCAACTCGGTGCTGACCGAACTCGAGGCGCGCTGCGACGCTGGTTCCGGCCCGCTCGCGATCGAGGTCGTCGACGCTGTCGTCGGAGAGCAGCCCTCCTCGGCGGCAAAGTTCGGCCTCGTGCAGCGGGACATCGCCCCCGTGTGGGACGTGGTCGACGCGAGGATCCGCTCCGAGGCCGTGTACGCGCCCAGCTTCTACATCCTGCTGGCGATCGCCGGGCTGATCGGAGCCGTCGGCATCCTGATCAACTCGCAGATCCTCCTCGTCGGGGCCATGGTCGTCGGTCCGGAGTACAACGCGATCATGGGCGTCGCTCTCGGCATCGACCGGCGCAACGGGCAGCAGGCGACCCGCGGGCTGATGGCGCTGGTGGCCGGGTTCCTGGCCGCGATCATCCTGACCATGGCGTTCGGCCTGATCATCCGGGGGTCCGGCGAGACCCCGCAGGCGTTCTACCAGGGTGTCCGCCCGGTCTCGGCGCTGATCAGCAGCCCCGACTTCTTCTCCGTCGTGGTCGCGGTGCTGGCCGGCATCGCCGGGGTGGTGTCGCTGACCGAGTCCCGGGCGGGCGCGCTGATCGGCGTGTTCATCTCGGTCACCACGATCCCGGCCGCCGCCAACATGGGCCTGTCGATCGCGTATGCGGACTGGGGCCGGGCCCTGGGCTCCACGTACCAGCTGCTGCTGAACGTGGTTGTGCTGATCGTGGTCGGTGCGCTGGTCATGCGCCTGCAACGCCTCATCTGGCGCTCCCGCAGCGTTCCCGGCGGCCGCTCGCGCGTTTTAGCCGGCCCAGTTCACCTGGATGATGACCACGCGCTCGCCCCGGACATCTGTCAGGTAAACGATCATTAGCGGACCTCGCTGGATCGTCCGCAGGCCGGGCGGATCGCCGGTGAATTCCGCGCCGTCCTGGAAGATTATTGACTCGCGTACGGCCAGTTCCCCCGCTGAGCGCCCGATGGCCGACAGAGCCTCGGGTGGCAGCCCGTCGAGCAGATCATCAGTGACGCATTCCCAGCGCCACTCAGCCATCTGCGACCTCTCGGTAGGCCGCTTGCACGATCTCGGCGGTTTCCCGGATGGCCCGTTCCCGGACGTCAGCATCGGGGTCGGTCAGGGCGCGCTCCGCGGTGTGCAGCCGAGCGGCCACCGAGGGACGGCGCTCGATCGCAATGGCGGCGCCCCAGCGCCGGTAGAAGTGCCGGATCGGGAAAACGCTGTCTTCGTCTCCGGCCTGGCTGAAGGCTTCCTCGATTTCCTGGAAGAACTCGGGCAGCCGAGATGGCGCGACGGTCGCCACCGCTTGGCGGAGGGCGTCGAGTGTCAGTGCGGGCATGGGAATCAGCGGCTCATCACCCTGGCTGTGCCCGGCCGTCATTTCGACGAGGCCTCCTCTCGCATCCAGAAATGCCTCCTCTCGCATCCAGAAACAGGGTAACGGCCGGACCGGGTCACCTGGTTCGCTCCAGCAGGTGCTCGCCGACCCGGATCGCGTTGGCCATGGCGGTCAGGGCCGGGTTCACCGCGCCGATGCTCGGCATGAAGCTGGTGTCCACGACGTACAGGTTGTCGACCTCGTGGGCCTTGCAGTTCACGTCGAGCACCGACGTCGCCGGGTCGCTGCCGAACCGGCAGGTACCCGCCTGGTGCGCGCAGCCCGCGATCGGGATGCTCATGTTCATGTAGAAGTTCTTCTCGAGCAGGTGATGAGCGGCCAGCCCGACGTGATTGATGATCTTCCGCAGCTCGCCGTACAGGCCCTTGGCTTCCTCCTCGTTGGTCTGCTCGTAGGCCAGGTGGATGTTCCCGGCGCCGTTGACCGTGACCCGGTTGGCCTGCTTGGGCACATCCTCGGTGGTCAGCCAGAAGTCCACCGCGTGCCGGGCGACCTCCTCCAGGGCGATGCGCGGCGCGAGCTTGGTCAGCTTGGGCTCCTCACCCTTCATCGCGGCCCAGTTCGACTTGCCGACCATCTGGATGTTCCCCAGCGGCCACTCCCTTCCGTCACCGGCGAAGTAGAAGTCGTTGAGGCCGAGCGTCTTCTGGAACACCGTGTCGTTGCGCTGTTTGTCGATGGCCACGACGGCGTTGCTGTTGTGGAACATGTAATTGCGGCCGACCTGGTCGGAGCCGTTGGCCAGGCCCGCCGGGTGCCGGTCGGACGCCGAACGGAGCAGGATCCGGGCGCTGTTGGCCGCGCCCGCCGCGACCACCACGACGTCGCCTTCGTACACCTCGCGCTGCCCGCCGCGCGACACCACGACGCCGGTCACCGCCCCGCCGCCGGCGTCGGTCTCGAGCCGCTCCACTTCGGTGTTCACCAGCAGGGTGACGTTGTCGCGATCGATGATCGGGCGGACCGCCATGGTCTCGGCGTCGGACTTGGCGTGCACCAGGCACGGGAAGCCGTCGCAGGTGTCGCACCGGATGCACGTGCTCTTGGGCCGGTTGGCCTCGTCCAGCAGAACCCCGCACGGCGCGGAGAACGGGTGGTAGCCGCCGTCGCGCAGCGCGTCGGCGATCTCCTTGATCCGCGGCTCGTGCGAGACCGCCGGCCACGGGTACTGCTTCGACCAGTGCCCCTCGGTCGGGTCCTCGCCGTGCGTGCCGCGCACCTGGTACAGCCACTCGGCCTTCGTGTACCACGGCTCGAACTCGTCGTAGCTCACCGGCCACGCCGGTGACAGCCCGTCGACGTGCTGGATCTCGCCGAAATCCTCCGGCCGCAGCCGGTAGAGCGCCGCGCCGTACATCTTCGTTGCGCCGCCGACGAAGTAGTGCACCTGCGGCTGGAACGCCTTGCCGTCAGCGTCGTACCAGGTGTCCTTCGAGATGTACCGGCCGTCGATGAACACGGACGACGGATCCCAGTTCTCCTTCTCCCGCGGCAGGTAGTCGCCGCGTTCCAGCATCAGGATCCGCTTGCCCGACGGGGCCAGCGTGTGCGCCAGCGTTCCGCCGCCGGCCCCGGTTCCGATGATGATGACGTCATAGTGTTCGGTCACCATGCCATCATCTCCGCCCCGCCGCCGCGACACGCCGACGGCCCTTCCCCAGCCTGGCCGCTGAGCTACGACGACTTCGAGCCGTGG
>JASHQP010000078.1 GCA_030039095.1 Streptosporangiaceae bacterium | reverse complement strand
GCGGGCCCGTTCGGCACCGCTGTGGCCCGGCGGCCGGCTGATGTTCCCGCGGCCGTTGGCGGCGGGGCGCCCGGACCGTCTCGACCCGGGTCCGGGCGGTGCCACCGCGCGCACCCGGGCCAGCACGAAGTCCTCGTCCATCATGCCGAGCCACCGGTCCAGGCTGACCGCATAGCGGTCCCGCAGGCCGTAGTCCTTGATCCGGCCGATGATCGCCGCGGCGTCATCCAGCGCCGCGAGGCGCCCCTCGTTGGTCTCGAGGTTGTGCTTGCGCAGCTCGCTCTGAATGACGAACTCATACAGCGGGACGCGCTGCGCGATCAGGTCCCGCACGGCCGCGTCCCCGCGGGAGAGCCGCAGGTCGCACGGGTCGAGGCCGTCGGGCTGCACCGCGCACATCATCTGCGTGACGAACTCGTCCTCAAAGTTGAACGCCTTCCCGATTCCGCGCTGCCCGGCCACGTCGCCGTCGAAGGTGAAGATGACCTCGCCGCGGAACTTGTCCGAGTCCAGCAGCAGCCGCCGCAAGATCTTGATGTGCCCGGCGCCGAACGCTGTCCCGTTGGTCGCCACCGCCGTGGTGATGCCGGCCAGATGGCAGGCCATGACGTCGGTGTAGCCCTCCACGATCACCGCCTGACGGCGGGTCGAGATGTCCCGCTTGGCCAGGTCGGCCCCGTAGAGCACCTCACTCTTGTTGAACAGCGGCGTCGCCGTGGTGTTCAGGTACTTGGGCCCGTCCGACGCCTCGTCCAGCTTGCGGGCCCCGAACGCGATCACGTCCCCGGTCAGATCCCGGATCGGCCAGATGACCCGGTTGCGGAACGCGTCGACCGGGCCGCGCCTGCCCTGCCGTGCCAGCCCGCCACGGAGCAGTTCTTCGTCGGTGAACCCGCGCCCGCGCAAGTGCCTGGCCAGCGCGTCCCACTCGGCGGGCGCGTAACCGACCCCGAACCGGGCCCAGTCCGCCTCCGCGAACCCACGCGACGACAGGAACGCGCGAGCGGAGCCAGCGTCGGGGGCTGCTATCCGTTCAAGGTAGAAATCCGCGGCGGCGCGGTGCGCCTCGATCAGCCGCCTGCGCTGGGAATGATCGCGTCCGGGGACGCGCCCGCCCTGCTCGTAGTGCAGCTCGATCCCGGACCTGGCCGCGAGGCGCTCGACGGCCTCGGCGAAGCCCATGTTCTCGATCCGCTGCACGAACTTGATGGCGTCGCCACCCTCGGTGCACGAGAAGCAGTACCACAGCCCGCGGGCCGGAGTGACGTTGAACGACGGCGTCTTCTCCTCGTGGAACGGGCACAGGCCCTTGAGCGATCCGCCCCCGGCGTTGCGGAGCTGCAGGTACTCCCCCACAATCTCCTCGACCGGGGAGCGCTCACGGACCAGCGCGAGATCTTCGTCGCGGATCCGGCCTGCCATCTGCGCCCACCGCCGATCACCATGCACCTGCTTGTTCGTCTCGGCGAGTCTAGCCGCCGCCACCGTCACAGCAGGCCAACACCGCCCGTAGGATGTCCGCTCGTGCGGGCGATCACGTGGGTCAAGGAACGCGGCGCGGAGTTCGCCGAGCTCGAGCTCGGCGGCGGGGAACTGCGGGCGGCCGGCGTCGCGGTCAGCGGCGACCCGGTCCCGTACCGGCTGGAGTACGAGCTCGACTGCCAGGACGGCTTCGTCACGCGCCGGCTCTCGGTGCGGGCGTGGGGCGCGGGCTGGGGCCGTCACCTGGAGCTGACCTGGGATCCGGCCGGCGGCTGGGCCATCGACGCGGGATCGGACGGCGACCCTGGCGTTCCCGGCGCACCGCCGGCGGGAGGCGATCCTTCGGCCCTCGCCGAGGCCCTCGACTGCGACCTCGGGGGGTGCCCGGTCACGAACACGATGCCGGTGCTGCGCCGCGGCCTGCTCCGGGGCGGCGGCCCGGCCGAGTTCCTGATGGCCTTCGTCCGCGTCCCGTGGCTGACCGTCACGCCCGCGCTGCAGCGCTACACCCACCTGCGCAGCGGCCCCGCGTTCGAGCCCGGGCTGCCCTGGCCGGGCCCGCTGAGCGTGATCCGGTACGAAAGCGGCAGTTTCTCCGCCGACGTCACGTTCGACGCCGAGGGCGTGGTCGTGGACTACCCCGGCCTCGGCCGGATGGCCTGAGCGGCGGCCCGGAGGGGCTGCTGATAGCGTCGCGGCGTGCGCCGGCTGCTGGTCCTGTGGGACGTTGACTACACGCTGATCGACTCCGACGGGGTAGGCCGGGAGCTGTACCAGGCCGTGTTCGGCGAGATGTTCGGCGGGGACATGCCGCAGCCAGAGTCCATGGCCGGGCGTACCGACCGGGCGATCGCGGTCGAAGTGCTGACCCTGGCCGGCGTGGACGAGCCGCGCGGGCGCGTCGACGAGTTCCACCGGCTGATGGCGGCCCGTGCGCCCGGCCTGGCCGGCCTGGTGGTGGAGCGGTCCCAGGTGCTCCCCGGCGCCGGTGAGGCCATCGCCGCGCTGGCCCGGCTCGGCGAGGCCGACGGTCCCGGCAGCCCCGCCGACGGCCGTGGCGTGGTCCAGTCGCTGCTGACCGGCAACATCAGGCCGCTGGCCGAGGTGAAGCTCGGCCCGCTCGGCCTGACCGAGCACCTCGACCTGAACGCGGGCGCCTACGGCAGCGCGCACGAGGTCCGGGCCGAGCTCGTGCACGAGGCCCGGCGCAACGCGGCGCGTGCCTACACCGGCGACTTCGCCGGCGACGCCACCGTGATTGTCGGGGATACGCCGCTCGACGTCGAGGCGGCGCTGGCCACCGGCGCCCGGGCGGTCGGCGTGGCGACCGGGCGGTTCACCGTGAGCGAACTCGCCGCCGCCGGTGCGCACGCGGTGCTGCCGGACCTGGCCGACACCGACCTGGTCGTCGCGGCGATCCTCGGCACGGCCGGGACCGCGGGCGCCCCGTAGCGCTCACTACCACGCGTCGCCGACAGTCCGGGACGGCTTGTCCACATCGCTCCGCAGCCAGCCGCCATCGTCCACCGGCTGGCTGGCCAGGCCTCCCGGCCGGCCGTTGGCCGGTCAGCCTGGGAGCATGCGCCCAGAACTTCCCGGCGAGTGCGCCCGGCTGATGGACTTCCAGCACGACGTCATCGCACGCTGGCAGGCGCCCGCGATCGGGCTGGGCCCCGCGCTCATCGACACCCAGCTTCGGCAAGGCCGCTGGCAGGCGCTCTATCGCGGGGTCTACGCGGCATACACGGGGCCTCCGCCGCGTGAATCCGTGCTCTGGGCGGGCTTACTGCGCGCCGGGCCGGGCGCCGTGCTCAGCCATCACACAGCGGCCGAACTGGATGGCCTGACCGATGGGCTGAGCGAGGTCATCCATGTCACCGTCGGGCATGACCGCCGCGTCCGCCTATCCGCCGAGGAACGGCACGTCATGGCGCCGCGGATTGTCTTCCACCGGACCGGACGGCTCGAAGCGATCAGGCACCCGGCGAGGACGCCCGCCCGGACGAGGATCGAGGAAACGATCCTCGATCTGACCGAGCTGAGCGCCACCTTCGACGACGTCCTTTCCTGGCTGTGCAAGGGATGCGGCCGACGGCTGGTCACCGCGCAGCTCATTCACGCTGCGGCCAGCAGGCGCGGCAGAGTCCGCTGGCGCGACGACATCCTGGGCGCGCTTCCGCTCATCGCCGAGGGCGTCCACTCGCCACTGGAGTACCGGTACGTCCACGGTGTCGAGCGCGCCCATGGCCTGCCCACGGCGGAGCGGCAATCCAGGCGCTCCACGGCCTCACCATCCCCCCGCTCGCGGTACCTCGACAGCCACTACCGGGTGTTCGGCGTCGTCGCCGAGCTTGACGGACAGGCAGACCACCGTGTCGAAGACCGCTGGAAAGACATCCGCAGAGACAACGCCAACGCCACATCGGGCATCTTGACCCTGCGGTTCAACTGGGCCGACGTCACCCGGCGGCCATGCGAGGTCGCGTCCGACGTCGCCGAGGCGCTCCGGGTCCGCGGCTGGCAGGGCCAGCCGCACCCCTGCGGGCCGCTTTGCTCCGCGCGATTCGTCAACGGGGAAACGCGCCAGGCCTATTAGCCGACGCATTTCCCCGTACTGACAGGTTTCCCCGTTGCGGGGGCGGAGGCGGGGGCGGGCGGAGGCGGGGGGCGGGGGGTGGTTAGAGGGCGGTCAGGGGGATCGCGGGGTTGGTTAGGCGGGCGGGGTCCACTTGGGCGCCGGAGCGGATGAGGGCCTGGATGTCGTCGTTGACGTCCCAGACGTTCACGTTCATCCCGGCCACCACGACGCGGTCGGCCAGCCAGAACGCGATGAACTCGAGGGAGTCCCTGTCGCCGCGGTAGACGACCTCGTCGTAGGCTCCCGGCTCGGGCAGCCCGGCGACCTCCATGCCGAGGTCGTACTGGTCGCTGAAGAAGTACGGGACCCAGTCGTAGACGGCGTCCTTGCCCATCATCGAGCGCGCCGCGATCGGCCCGCTGGCCAGCGCGTTCCCCCAGTGCTCGACGCGGATCCTGCGGCCGAGCAGGGTGTTGAACGCGTTGGCGACGTCGCCGGCCGCGAAGATGTCCGGGTCCGAGGTGCGCAGTGCCTGGTCGGCCACGATGCCGTTGTCGACCTCGAGGCCGGCCGCGGCGGCGAGCCCGGTGTTGGGCGCGATGCCGACCGCGACGATGACGGTCTGCGCGGGCAGTTCCTCTCCGGAGGAGGAGACCGCGCCGGTCACCGCGCCGCCGGAGCCGGTCACCTCACCGAGGCTCTCGCCGAAGCGGATCGTCACGCCGTGGCTGCGGTGCAGGCCGGCGAAGACCTCGCCGAGCTCGGGGCCCAGCGCCCGCTGCAGGACGCCGGATTCCGGCTCCAGGATCGTGACCTCGCAGCCGTACTCGCGCGCGGCGGCGGCGGTCTCCAGGCCGATCCAGCCGCCCCCGGCGACGACGACCTTGCCGCCGCGGCGCAGCGCGGCTGACAGCCGCTCGGAGTCGCCCACCGTGCGGAGGTAGTGGACGCCGCTCAGGTCGCCTCCGGGGATGTCCAGCCGTCGCGGCGAGGCGCCGGCCGCGATCAGCAGCCGGTCGTACTGCACGAAGTCGCCGTTGTCCAGCCCGACCCGGTGGCCGGACGGGTCGATCGAGGTCACGATCGTGGCTCGCCGCAGGTCGACGTCGTGCTCGGCGTACCACCCCTCGTCGTGCACGATGAACGAGTCCCGGGCGTCCTTGCCGAGCAGGTAGCCCTTGGACAGCGGGGGCCGCTCGTAGGGCAGCTCGTCTTCGGCGCCGATGAGCACCACGGCTCCGTCGAACCCCTCGTCCCTTAGGGTCTCGACGGCCTTGGCGCCGGCCAGGCTCGCTCCGACGATGACGTAGGCGGGTTTGGCAGGCATCTTCGACTCCTTGACGGCGAGGGCACGAGCGGCCACGAACGAATACGGAAAGGCTTTCACCCACAGAGCCGGCCGTGCCAGGCGATGGCCGAAGTATCCGTGAGTGAGGCGATCTGGTCGACCACGACACGCAGCCGGTCCTGGTCACTGCCGGCCGCGGCGAAGGCAGGCCTGAACACTGGTTCCAGCGCGCCCGGCGCCCCGGCCAGCACCGCCGCTGCCAGCTCGGCGATCAGCTCCCGCTCCCTGGCCTGGGTCTGCGCGGCACCGGCGCGGGTCATCACGTACTGCGCGGTGACCCCCTTCAGCAGCGCGCACTCGAGCCGCTGCTCGCGCGGGACCACCAGGTCGGCGGCATACCTGGTGAGCCGGACGCCGGGCGGCCTCGCGCCCAGCGTCGCCGCCTGCGCCGAGCTGCAGAACCGGCCGATCAGCTCGCTGGTCAGGTTCTTCAGCCCGGCCAGCGACGCGAGGCTGCCGTCGAACTCCGACGGCCAGCACGGCAGCGCGAGCAGCCCGGCGAAGACCTCGCACAGCTCGTCGACCGCCACCGACCCGGGGGCGCAGTACTCCTCGGCGGTGAGCGCGGCGACGGTCTTGCGCTCGGCGGGGTCGCGCAGCGCCCCCAGCGTGATCAGGCCGGCCTGCAGCCCGTCCTCGAGGTCGTGCACGGAGTAGGCGACGTCGTCGGCCCAGTCCATGAGCTGGGCCTCCAGACACAGCTTCCCGGGCGGCGCGCCGGCGCGGATCCACGCGAACGCCTCGGCGTCGTCGCCGTAGACCCCGAACTTGATCTGGCCGGGACGGGCGGGCCACGGGTATTTCAGCGTCGCGTCCAGGGTGGCGCGGGTCAGGTTCAGGCCGGCGCCCGGCACCTTCGCCTCCAGCCGGGTCAGCAGCCGCAGGCTCTGTGCGTTCCCCTCGAATCCCCCGCAGCCGGCGGCGAACGCGGCCAGCGCCGACTCCCCGTTGTGCCCGAACGGCGGGTGCCCGAGGTCATGGGCCAGGCACGCCGCGTCGACCAGGTCGGGGTCACACCCCAGCACCAGCGCGGATTCCCGCCCGATCTGCGCGCACTCCAGCGAGTGGGTGAGCCTGGTACGCGGGAAGTCGCCCGACCCCACTTCGACGACCTGTGTCTTGGCCGCCAGCCTGCGCAGCGCCGCGCTGTGCAGCACCCGGGCGCGGTCCCGCTGGAACGGGCCGCGCCCGGGGTTGCGCGCGCGCTTGGGCGACTCAGCCACCCACCGCTTTGTCGCGTGGGCGTCGTAGCCGCCGTCCGTCGTCACCGGCTGTCGCTGCCCCCTGCGGCGTCGGCCACGGCGGCGCGGCCTGCCTCCAGCCGGGCGACCGGGACCCGGAACGGGGAGCAGGATACGTAATCCAGCCCGACGCTGTGGAAGAAGTGCACCGAGTCAGGGTCGCCGCCGTGCTCGCCGCACACGCCGACCTCGAGCTCGGGCCGGGCGGCCCGGCCTTCCCCGACCGCAATCTTGATCATCCGGCCGACGCCCTCGGTGTCGATGGTCTCGAACGGCGACACGCCGAAGATGCCAAGCTCGATGTAGCGGCTGAAGAACGCGCCCTCGACGTCGTCGCGGGAGAAGCCCCAGCCCATCTGCGTCAGGTCGTTGGTGCCGAACGAGAAGAACTCGGCCGACCCGGCGATCTCGCCAGCGATCATGGCGGCCCTCGGCACCTCGATCATCGTCCCGATCAGCGTGTGCACGCTGATGCCGGTCTGGTCGGCGACCTCGGCGAGCACCTTCTCGGCCTGCTCGCGGGAGATCTCCATCTCCTGCACCGACGCGGTCAGCGGGATCATGACCTCCGGCCGAGGGTCGCCGCCCACCTGCTTGCGGTCGGCGGCGGCGTGCGCGATGGCGCGGACCTGCATGTTGAACAGCCCGGGAATGACCAGGCCGAGCCGGACGCCGCGCAGGCCCAGCATCGGGTTCTGCTCGTGCAGCCTGCGCACCGCGTCGAGCAGCCGGCGGTCCTGCTCGCTGGCTCCCCCGGCCTGATCTGCCAGGGCCACCTTGACCGACAGGTCGGTCAGGTCGGGCAGGAACTCGTGCAGCGGCGGGTCGATCAGCCGGATCACCACCGGCAGCCCGTCCATGGCCTCGAGGATGCCGACGAAGTCGCCGCGCTGCAGCGGCTCGAGCGCGTCGAGCGCTGCCTGCCGCTCGTCGTCGCCGGTGGCCAGGATCAGCCGCTCCACGAGCTGGCGGCGCTCACCGAGGAACATGTGCTCGGTCCGCACCAGGCCGACGCCACGGGCGCCGAACCGGCGGGCCCTCGCACAGTCGTCGCCGGTGTCGGCGTTCGCGTACACGCCGAGGCGGCGCCGCTCGTCGGCGTGCGTCATGATCCGGCTGACCGCGCTGACCAGATCGTCGGACTGCGGGTCCAGGCTGCCCTCGAAGAACTCCACCACCGGCGAGGACATGACCGGCACCTCGCCCAGGTACACGACGCCGGACGTGCCGTCGATCGAGATCACGTCGCCCTCACTGACGGTGATGCCACCCGGCGCGGTGAACTTCCGGCCGGCCACGTCGACCTCGAGCTCCTCGGCACCGCACACACAGGTCTTGCCCATGCCGCGGGCGACCACGGCGGCGTGGCTGGTCTTGCCGCCACGGCTGGTCAGGATGCCCTGGGAAGCAATCATGCCGTGCAGGTCGTCGGGGTTGGTCTCGCGGCGGACCAGGATGACCTCTTCGCCGTTGGCGGCCTGCTGCACTGCGGTGGCGGAGTCGAACACGGCCTTGCCGACCGCCGCCCCGGGCGAGGCGCTGACCGCCTTGGTGATCTTCTTCACCTGGCCGCTGGTGTCGAAGCGGGGGAACATCAGCTGCGCGAGCTGGTCCCCGGTGACCCGGTCCAGCGCCTCGTCCATGCCGATCATGCCCTGATCGACGAGCTGGATCGCGATCCGGAACGCGGCCGCCGCTGTGCGCTTGCCGACCCGGGTCTGCAGCATCCACAGCTTGCCACGCTCGATCGTGAACTCGATGTCGCACAGGTCCCGGTAGTGGTTCTCCAGGGTCTGCATGATCTGCATCAGCTCGGCGTACGACTTCGGGTCGATCTGCTCGAGGTCCTGCAGCGGCACCGTGTTCCTGATCCCGGCCACCACGTCCTCACCCTGGGCGTTCTGCAGGTAGTCGCCGTAGACGCCCCGCTGCCCGCTGCCCGGGTCGCGGGTGAACGCCACGCCGGTCCCGGAGTCCATGCCCAGGTTGCCGAACACCATCGCCACGATGTTGACGGCGGTGCCGAGGTCGGCGGGAATCCGCTCCTGGCGCCGGTACAGGATGGCCCGGTCCGCGTTCCAGGAGTTGAACACCGCGTTGACCGCGAGGTCCATCTGCTCACGCGGGTCCTGCGGGAAGTCCCGGCCGGTCTTCTCGCGCACGATGTTCTTGAACGTCTCGACCAGCTTCTGCAGGTCGCCGGCGTCAAGATCCAGGTCGCTGGTGGTGCCCTTGGCCTTCTTGGCCTCGTCGATCGCGTGCTCGAAGTGCTCGCCGTCGATGTCGAGCACGGTCTTGCCGAACATCTGGATCAGCCGCCGGTAGGAGTCCCAGGCGAACCGCTCGTTGCCGGCCTGCTTGGCCAGCCCATGCACGGACTCATCGGACAGGCCGATGTTGAGCACCGTCTCCATCATTCCCGGCATGGAGAACTTGGCCCCCGACCGGACGCTGACCAGCAGCGGGTCGGCGTGGTCGCCGAGCCGCCTGCCGATCTTGGCCTCGAGCTGGGCCAGGTGCTCGCTGACCTCGGCGGCCAGGCCGTCCGGCACCTTGCCCTCGGCCAGGTAGTAGCGGCAGGCGTCGGTCGTGATGATGAAGCCCGGCGGCACCGGCAGGCCCAGGTTGGTCATCTCGGCCAGGTTGGCGCCCTTGCCGCCCAGCAGGTCTCGCAGATCCTTGTTACCTTCGGTGAAGTCATAGACAAGCTTCGGCACTGAACGCACTCCTCGTGGCGCCGCCAGTCCTGGCACGGTCATCGCCGTGGACGCTGGTCGGCGAAAGTGTTCTGTGGCCTCTCGGCCCCTCTATTTGGAGCCTACCGAGCATCGGACACTGCCGTGCAGTTGCCGGCCAGCCCGGGCTCTACAACGCGGTGGCAGGCAGCGCACATCCGGCCGGCGGCACCCTGATCGTCTACGACGACAGGCCGGGCGGGCCGCAGCTCACCAAGACCGGCGAACCCGACGCCGGGGTGCTCGCCGTCGTAACCGGCGGCCGGTTCACGCCGCTGCCGGGGACCGACGAACAGGGGGCCTGGTAGCGCCACGGGGGCCGTGCTGGCCTGGCCGGTGGGCGGCGCCCCGCTGGCCAGGCCAGCGTCGGCCTGCTGGCGCCGGCGCGCCCGTGAAAAACTCAGCCATGGACATGCCACGCGGACCAGTCATGGGGCTGCTTCATCCTGGCGAGATGGGCGCGGCCGTGGGCCGCTGCCTGACCGGCGCCGGGTACGAGGTGCTGTGGGCGTCCGAGGGCCGGGGAGCGCAGACGGCGGCCAGGGCGCGCGCCGCCGGGCTCACCGACGCCGGGACGCCCGCCGAGGTCGCCGAGCGCGCCGACGTCATCTTCTCGATCTGCCCGCCGCACGCCGCGCTGGATGTGGCCTGGGCCGTGCAGGGCTTCGGCGGGCTGTTCGTCGACGCGAACGCGATCTCCCCGGCCACCGCGCGTGAGGTGGCGCTGATGGTGGAGGAGGGCGGGGCGACCTACGTCGACGGCGGGATCATCGGCACGCCCCCGCCTCCGTCTCCTTCCCCGGCCGCGGGCGGCAGCACCCGGCTGTATCTGTCCGGCGCCGAGGCGCAGACGGTCCGCGGGCTCTTCGACGGCACCTCGCTGGATGCGCGGGTCCTCGGCAGCGGGGCCCTGGCCGCGTCGTCGATCAAGATGGCCTACGCGGCATGGACCAAGGGCACGGCGGCGCTGCTGCTGGCCGTGCGGGGGCTGGCCAGGGCGGAGGGCGTCGAGGACGCGCTGCTCGCGGAGTGGGCCATGTCGCAGCCCGCGCTGCAGGACCGGTCACGGGGCGCGGCCGACTCGGCCGCGGTGAAGGGCTGGCGATGGGTGGCCGAGATGGAAGAGATCGCGGCCGGCATGGCGGCGGACGGGCTGCCCGACGGGTTTCACCAGGCCGCGGCCGAGATCTTCCGGCGCTCACCACGGGCCGAGCCCGGCGCGGCCAACGGCAAGCTCGTCGACCAGGTGCTGGCGGCCATCACCGGCGACGCGGCCATCACGGGCGACACGGCGCACGGCTAGCCCCGGCGGCTCGGGTCGGCCAGCAGCAGCAGCCCGCGCAGGCACGCGTCGAGGGACAGCGCGATCACCGCGATGCAGATGATCCCGGACAGCACGAGCGCGGTGTTCAGGTAGTCGCCCGCCTGCTGGATCAGGTACCCGAGGCCGCTGGTGGCCGCGATCAGCTCGGCGGCGACGATGCTGGTCCAGGCCGCGGCCATGGAGATGCGCATTCCGGTCAGGATCCCGGGCAGGGCGGATCTCAGCTGCACGTGCACGAGGGTGTGCAGGCGGGACGCACCGAGCGTCCGCGCGCACAGCCGCAGGTCCTCGGGTACCTCGTCGAGCGCGGCGACGCTGGTGACCGCCATGATCGGCGCGACGCCGATGATGATCAGGATCTCCTTGGGCAGTTCCCCGATCCCGAACCAGATGATGAACAGCGGGATGAACGCGAGCGGCGGCAGCGGGCGGAGCACCTCGATGACCGGGTCGATCAGGTGCCGCACCACGCGGGAGGCCGACATGGCCGAGCCGAGTATCACCCCGGCGCCGACGCCGATCCCGAAGCCGATGAGGATCCGGCGCAGGCTGGTCAGCGCGTCGTACCAGAGCGGGGAGCCCTGCGCCGGGTAGGGCCGGCCGACGTAGTGCAGGAAGGTCGCCACGGTCTGGGTGACCGACGGCAGGAACACCGGATCCCGCAGGATACTCGCGGCGATCTGCCACACCACGCCGAGCCCGACCAGCCCGGCGGCCCCGGTGCCCAGCCGCCGGGTGCGGGCCCTCCGCCGGCCCCGCCGGTACGCCGTCAGGTCATCACGGCCGGCGCGCTCGTCGGTTTCGGCGCTGCCGGGCTCACCGTCGATGGGCCGGAACGGGTCGTCGACCTGCAAGCGATCTTCGATCGCGCTGCCGAACCCCGCGGGCTGCCATCCCGCCATGGTGCACGCTCCTTGTGAAGAATCGGGTCCGTCATACGGTCAGGGCGGCGCGGATCCTGCGCTTGGCGGCGAGGAACGCCTCGGTGTCCGCGTCGAGGGCGTCCCGGGGCCGGGGCAGCGGGATGTCGATGACCTCCCCGACGCCGGGAGGCCGGCCGCCCATCACCGCGACCCGGTCGCCGAGCAGCACGGCCTCCTCGATGTCGTGGGTCACGAACACGATCGTGGTCCGGTACTGGTCCCACATGCTGAGCAGGAAGTCGTGCATCCGCAGCCGGGTGATCGCGTCGAGCGCACCGAACGGCTCGTCCATGAGTAGCAGCGACGGCCGGGTGATGATCGCGCGGGCGAACGCCGCCCGGTGCTGCATGCCGCCGGAGAGCTCGTGCGGGAACGCGTCGCCGAACTTGGCCAGGCCGACCGTGCGCAGGATGTCGTCCGCCTCGGCGTCGAGTTCCGGGTCGTCGCGCTCGCTGCGCCCGGCTGCGCGTTGCGCCTTCGGACCGAACAGGATGTTCTTCCTGGTCGTGAGCCAGGGGAACAGCATGGGGGTCTGGAACAGCATGCCCCGGTCGGGGGAAGGCCCGCGCACGGGCCTCCCCCCGACGGTGACCGTGCCCTCGTCGCGCTCGAGGGCACCGGCCACGATCCTGAGCAGCGTGGACTTGCCGCACCCGGACGGGCCGAGCAGGCAGACCAGCTCCCCGGCGCCGACCTCCAGGCTGACCCCGGACAGCGCCACCGTGCGCCGGCCGCTCCTGCGGAACGTCTTGCCGACCGAGTCGATCACCACGTCCGCGCCGGGCCTGCGGTCCGCCCGGTGTTCCTCGTCAGCTCGGGCAGTCACCGGCCAGCGCCTTCTTGATGAACGTGATGTCGATGTGCGCCGCGATCACGGAAGCCGACGGCACCGACGTGAGCCGCCCCTGTGTGACCAGGAATTTCGCGGTGAGCTGGTACGCCTTCACGATGCGGCTGGTGGGGTCGTGCAGGGTGGAGCCGAGCCAGTACAGCTGCTGGCTGGGCGGGATGAACGGGTACCCCTTGGTTGCCGCCACGATCGTGGCGGCCTGGCTGGCCGGGATGCCCTGCACCTTGGCGGTGCCGGCCAGGTACTTCGCGGCCTGCGGCCCGGTCATGTCCCGGCTGCCCTGCAGCTCGGCGCACACGTAGTCCTGCACCAGCGCGGGATCGCTGTTGATGACGCTGGTCGCGACCGCGATCACGTTGAGCCCGGGGATGCCGAGCCTGGCGATCTGCTCGGCGTCGACCAGCGGGTGATAGCCCTTCGCGATCAGGTCGGCCGCGGGGGCGCCGTACACGTAGGCCGAGTCGATCGCCCCGGACAGCGCGGCCGCGCCCGCCGCGGGCTCGCTGGCGAAGCTGACGACCTTGACCTTGCCGGTCAGGTGCTCCAGCGCCAGGTATCCCAGGAGCTCGTAGTCCTCGGACGACCCGACGAGGACGCCCACGGACTTGCCGGCGAGCTGGGCCGGCGACGTGACCGAC
The DNA here is from genome assembly GCA_030039095.1 of Streptosporangiaceae bacterium. The sequence goes on along the minus strand of JASHQP010000078.1, from coordinate 7,557 downwards.
GCCGGGACGAGCAGCTGGTCGTCGTCGAAGCCCCAGCCCATGACCACCGTGACCCCGGTGTTGATCCCGATGGCCGCGGTGGCCGGCGGGTTCCCGACACCGCTGATCGCCTGTACCGAGCCGCTCTTCATCTCGGCGATCGCGGTCACGCCGGCGTCGAACGGCACATAGTGCAGGTGGGCCGGGATCAGCTTGGACAGCGACGGCTGGCTCTCGATGATGCTGTCCGGGCTGGCGACGGTGCCCTGGCTCACCGAGATCGTGAAGCTGGGCAGCGTCGCTGGCCCCGAGCTGCCCTGGGTGACGGCCCAGATGATGAGCCCGATGACGATGAGCGCCGCGACGGCGGCGACGCCGTAGATCCGCCGCCTGCGGCGCTTGTAGACGGGTACGCGCCTGGTCGTCGGCACGTTGACATCGGCTGAGCTGCTCATAGGTCTGCCTCCGTGGCACCCGCGTAGTACACGGACGCGTTGCCTTTCAGCGCGACGCTGTAGCGGCCGTCGACGCCGACGGGGACCGGCCCGGCCACGGTGACGCGCTCGCCGCGCCGGTGCTCGGTGCCGTAGTCGAAGATCGCGTAGTGCTGGGTGGCCCGGTTGTCCCAGATCGCCAGGTCGTCCACGCGCCACTGCCAGCGCACGGTCTGCTCCGGCCGGGTCACGTACTCCTGCAGCACCCGGATCAGGTCCCGCGACGCCTGCGGTGAGAACCCGAGCACGGTGCGGGCGAACCCGCCCAGCACCAGCGAGCGCTCCCCGGTCTCCGGGTGCACCCGCACCGCCGGATGCTCGGTCTCGTAAACGGTCGACAGGAACTGCTGCTGGGCGGCCTCGGTGGCCGCGTCCACGCGCTCACCACGGCCGTAGACCGCGGCATAGTCGTGATCGTTGGTGTGCACGATGCGCAGCCGGTCGGCGAGGTCGCGCAGTTCGTCGGGCAGGCTCTCGTACGCGGTCACGGTGTTGGCCCAGATCGTGTCGCCGCCCAACGGCGGGATCACCACCGCGTGCAGCAGCGTGAACGCCGGCGGCCGGTCGACGAACGTGACGTCCGTGTGCCAGTGATTGGCCCGGCCGCCCTTGTGCGAGTCGATCTCTTCCAGCAGCGGCTGGCCCGGCGGTGATTCCAGGGTGGGGTGGCCCAGGGTGAGCGGACCCAGCCGCTCGGCGAACGCCACCTGGCGGGCGTAGTCCAGGCTCTGCCCGCGCAGAAAGACCACCTTGTGGGCCAGCAGCGCGTGCCGGACCTGGGCAATCGTGTCGTCGTCGAGCCGGCCTGCGGTGTCGACGCCGGTGATCTCCGCGCCGATGTTGCCGGCCAGCCTGCGGATGCCGATCTTGGTGTGGGTAGCGATGGTGTCGGTCATGCGAATGCCTCTCGAATCAGGGCGTGCGGATCAATCCGGGCATACGAGCAAGCCTTCGCCCGGGACGGTGCATGGGGCCGGATCGGTATAAGCGGCCGAGCAGCGCGGCCGGACAGATGGCACTGGCCACGAGGAGCAGGTCCACGTGGCGGCGCTTGGTGCTGGGGTGAGGCGCCATGGCTCCACCGTGCCCGGCCTTCGCCGTATAGTCAATGTTTCCGATCAAAATAATCGGAATATGAGGCTCGACCCGGAGCTTTCCGCGGGCCCGCCGCCTCCGCCGGCGCGACGCTGTACTGGGGCTACCTGCTCGGCGCCGGAGCCATGATCGTCGGCGGGCCGGTGGCGGCGTTCCTCGCCGTCGACGCCGAGGGCAAGTCGCTGGAGGACGTCGCCAAGCCGCTGTCGGTGGTGGCCAAGCCCCCGGAAACGATCTTCCGGCCCGGGGCCAGGACGGCGCGGGAGCGTAGCAGGCTCAGCCGCTCGCTATGCGTTCCGAAAGGTAGGGAACGAGGCTGCCGATACCGACCCGTTCCTGCTTCATCGAGTCGCGCTCCCGGACGGTGACCGCCTGGTCCTTCAGCGTGTCGAAGTCGATGGTCACGCAGTAGGGCGTGCCGATCTCGTCCTGGCGCCGGTAGCGGCGGCCGATCGCGCTCGCGTCGTCGAAGTCGGCGTTCCAGTGCTTGCGCACCTGGGCCGCGATGTCCCTGGCCTTGGGCGACAGGTCCGCGTTGCGCGACAGCGGCAGCACGGCGACCTTGACCGGCGCGATCCTGGGGTCGAGGCGCAGCACGGTGCGCTTCTCCATGTTCCCCTTGGCGTCCGGGGCCTCGTCCTGGGTGTAGGCGTCGAGCAGGAAGGCCAGCAGGCACCGGTCCACTCCGACGGCCGGCTCGATGACGTACGGGATGTAGCGGGCGCCCGACGCCGCGTCGAGATAGGCCATGTCCTGCCCGGAGGCCTTGGCGTGGGTGCTGAGGTCGAAATCCGTGCGGTTCGCCAGGCCCTCGAGTTCGCCCCACTCGGCGCCGGGGAAGTCGAACCGGTACTCGATGTCGACCGTGCGCTTGGAGTAGTGCGACCGCTTCTCCTCCGGATGCTCGTACAGCCGGAGGTTGTCCCGGCTGAGGCCGAGGTCGGCATGCCAGGCCAGGCGGGCATCGATCCACCTCTCGTGCCACTCCTCGTCGGTGCCTGGCTCGACGAAGAACTCCATCTCCATCTGCTCGAACTCGCGGGTGCGGAAGATGAAGTTGCCGGGCGTGATCTCGTTGCGGAACGACTTGCCGATCTGGCCGATCCCGAACGGGATCTTCTTGCGCGAGGTCTGCAGGACGTTGCGGTAGTTGATGAAGATGCCCTGGGCGGTCTCCGGCCGCAGGTAGGCCAGACCTGACTCCGCACCGGTCTCCGCATCCCTCTCCACCGCGCCCAGGTACGTACGGAGCAGGCCGTTGAACATGCGCGGCTCGGTGAAGGCACCCTTGGTGCCGCAGTGCGGGCAGGCGATGTCGGCGAGGCCGCTGCGCGGCGGGTGGCCGTGCTTCTCCTCGTAGGCCTCGATCAGGTGGTCGGCGCGGAACCGGTGGTGGCAGGACATGCACTCGGTCAGCGGGTCGACGAACTCGGTGATGTGCCCGCTGGCCTGCCAGACCTCGGGAGCCAGGATCACCGAGGAGTCGAGCCCCACGATGTCGTCGCGCTCCTGCACCATCGAGCGCCACCACTCGCGCTTGATGTTGTTCTTCATCTCGACGCCGAGCGGGCCGTAGTCCCAGGACGCCCGGAGCCCTCCGTAGATCTCGCTGGAGGGGTAGACGATCCCGCGTCGCTTGCTCAGGCTGACGATCTCGTCCAGGCGGTCACTGCGTCGTGCCATCAAGTATCTCCATCCGGCTGGCGGTCGGCGGCTCTTGGTCGGCGGCCCGCGGCTGGTCAGCGGGGCGCGCATGCCCGGTTCCCTGGCTCTCCGGCTAGCCGGGGCTGCCGGGTGAGCTGTGTGTCTCTGGGCGAATATCTTTCTCGGGTGCGCCGTTCGGACCAAGCTTAGCGGTGCTCCGGGCCCGGTCCATCCGGTTATCCGGCCGCGCGGCCCGGGACGCGGCGCGGGGCCCGAGCACGTATCTTGGCCCAGAGAGCCGAAAACCGGCAGCGACGCACCCACCGGCCGAAGGGACTGCACCCCGTGAGCACGAACCGGCCAGCACCGCCGCGGGCACCGTCCGCCGCCAGGCGGGCGGCCGAGCGGCGCAGCGCCGTGCCGCTCGTCTACGTGCGCCACCTGCCAACCTGGGTGCCGCCCGTGGTGCTCGCCGCCCTCCTCGTGACCGGGCTCGTGGTCCGGGGCTGGGGCGGGGCCGTGGCGCTGTGCGTGGTGGCGGCGTTCCTCGGCTGGCTGGCCTACCTGTCCTGGCCCGCGCTGGGTGCCCGTGGGCGGCTCGGCCGCGCGGCGGCCGTCATCTGCCTGCTCGCCCTGGCCGCGTGGCAGGCCACCCGCTGAACGGTGCCGGCTGACCCTGGCTGGGCCTGACCCTGGCTGGGCCTGACCCTGGCTGGCCTGACCCTGGCTGGCCTGACCCCGGTCAGCCGGCGCCCGGCTCCGGCTTGTCGCCCGTGATCACGGTGCCGATGTCCTCGCCCTGGCAGATCGCGCTCATCGCGCCGAGCGCGGCGACGTCGAAGATGTGCATGAGCAGCCCGTGCTCGTTGGCGAGCACGAACGCGCTCTCATCCATGACCTTGATCCCTTCGGCCAGCGCCTCCCGGTAGGTGAGCCTGGTGTAGCGGCTGGCGTTCGGGTTGACGTTGGGGTCGCAGTCGTAGACCCCGTCCACGCCGCGCTTGGCGACCAGCAGCGCATCGGCCTCGAGCTCCAGGGCCCGCTGCACGCCGGGGTAGTCGGTGGTCACGTACGGCTGCCCGATGCCGCCGGCCAGCAAGACGATCAGCCCGCGGCGCAGGTGCCGGTCAGCACGCAGCCGGATGAACGGCTCGGCCACGCTCTGCATCGGTATCGCGGTCATCACCCGCACGTCCGACTCGCTGCGGGCGGTCAGCACGCCGCGCAGCATCAGGGCGTTCATGACCGTGCCGAGCATCCCGATGTTGTCCGCCTCGGCCCGGCCGATGCCCCAGCCGTCGGCCATCCGGCCGCGGAAGTAGTTGCCGCCGCCGATGACCACGGCGACCTCGACCCCGAGCTTGTGCACGGACAGCAGTTCGTCGGCAAACATCGCCAGGCTCGCAGGATCCGCTCCCGTCCCGGCCGCGCCGGCCAGAGCCTCACCGCTGAGCTTGATCACAACGCGTGAATAGCGCCCCACGTCTGCCCCCGGGTCGGTGCCGCACGGTCGGCGGCCCGGCCCAGCATACGAGAGCGCCGGCCGACCCGGCTGCGGTACCGGGCCGTTTCTCCTGCCCCACGATCTGGGCGTGCGTCAGCTGGGCGGGACGTTCGGGGTCGCGATCGTGACCGCGGTCTTCGCACGGCCGGCTGGTCCCGGCAGTAATGGGTCACTCGACGAGCTGTGCATCTCGGGCGAACCGGACGAGCTGGGCCCGAGTGTGAGCGCCGGTCTTGTGTACGATGCGGGATCGATGCGTCTCGACGGTGCGGACGGCGAGGGAAAGGGCTCCCGAGATCTCCGCATTCGTGTATCCCAGCGCCACCAGCCGCAGAATCTCCCGCTCACGCCGGGTCAGTTCCACAGCATTGCGACCCGAATTGCAACCCGACCAGGTACCCGGCCGGTCCTTCCACCGGATCATGGCGGCGCCGAGCGACGGCTGCAGGTATTCCTTGCCCGAAGCAACCGAGCGGATGGCCCCGACCAACTCGTCGGCTGCGGCGTCCTTGAGAACATAACCGCGTGCACCAGCGGCGAGCACCGCATCGACAACCGCGAGACTATCGATCATGGACAGCGCCAGCACCGGCACACCGCGGAAGCGCCCGGTCACCGCAAGCACGACATCCTGACCCCTCGCGTTGCGGCCGAGCATCAGGTCCAGCAGGATCACATCGGGCGCGCAATCCAGCGCGACGGCTTCCGCCGCGCTCGCTGCCTCACCACAGACCCCCAGATCGGATTGCTGTTCGATGAGCAGCCGCAGCCCTGCGCGCACCACGGCATGGTCATCGACCAGCAACACCTCCAGCGGCCTGCCACACACCCGGGGCAGCACATCCGATGCGTGCTCGGCACTCATGACAGCCGATCACCTGGCGGAGGGTCGAGATACACGCCGTGGCGGGACTGGGCGGGAACGTGCGGCCCGTAAGGTGCCGGGTCGCCGCTGGTCGGCACCCGCAGCCGGACGAGCGTCCCCGACCGGCCACCCGACTCGACCACCAGGTCCCCGCCCACGCTGCGAGCCCGGTCGCGCATGGTCCATATGCCCGTGTGGCCACCATCACGAGCGCCGGCGAGCACAGCGTCGCTGTCGAAGCCCACGCCATCGTCCTCGATGATCAAGGTCAGCCAGCCGTCGCGCCCGCTGAGCGTCACCGACGCCGAGCGCGCGCGCGAATGCCGGGCGACATTGGTCAGCGCTTGCTGGGCGATCCGGTATACCACTACTTCGAGAGCGTAGTTGAGATGGATCTGCTTCGGCGCGGCGACGAAGTCGACAGCAACACCACAGCGCTGGGCGGTGTGCTCGACGAGGCGGCTCAGGGCCGGGATGAGGCCGAGCCGGTCGAGCTCGAGCGGGCGCAACTGCTGAGCAAGCGTCCTGGCCGCACGCAGCGCCTGCTCGGCGAGCTGGCGCAGATCCGACACCTGCGGCGCGATCTCGCTGCCCACCTGCTGCTCCAGGTGCTTGGCGAACAGGATGAGCGACGTGAGGACCTGGCCCTGCTCGTCGTGAATGTCCCGGGCGAGACGTGCCCGCTCTTCCTCCCGGGCCCAGACCTGACTCCAGAACACCAGCTCATCCAGATGCCCCTCGGCGCGCAGGTCCAGCATCGCGTGCGCCTGCGCCGCTGACTGCTGCTCGACCTGCAGCAAACGGGCATTGCGATAAGCAACCCCCGCAGCAGCGGCGAGGGCCTCGATGATCTCGACATCGGCGTCGTTGAACCCCCGCCCGTCGCACTTGTCCGCCAGGTACAACTCGCCGATCACCCGCCCACCCGCCCGGATCGGGGTACCCAGGAAACTGGACATCACAGGATGATGAACCGGATACCCGGTGGCACGCGGATCGGACTGCAGGTCATCGATCACCACGGTCTTGCCCTCATGCAGCAACTGGCCGTGCAGGCCGGTGCGGCTCGGCGGCTCACCGATGCTCGCATACTGCTCCTCGGTCACCCCATGCGTCACGAAGGTGACGAGAGTACCGATGTCCTCAACGAGCAACGCCCCGTAACGAGCGTCGATCAGCTCGCAGGCGATGGCGGTGAACCGGCGGAGTAGCACGTCGAGATCCCGCTCCGTCGACAGGGCAAGGCTCGCGTCCAGCAACAACCTCACTCGCCGCGGAAGACCGGAGCGCTTCGGCGCCTCCGCCGCCCTACGCACCGGAGCCCGCATCCTCACGTCACACCTCCACGCCGGCGGCCCGGCGCCGCGCCACGCGCCTCCGGCCGGCCGCACGGCGGCAGCACGGGCATGGCACCCGATGGCGCACTCCCCGCTGCGCCGGCAATGTCTGTCCTTAACCCAGTCCTCGCTGACATCGTCAGCCTCCTGTCAGCGCCGCATGGACGGCCTGGCTGATATCACCATCGGTCAACTGCCCGGCTTTGTACCACACCAGGTTGCCGCTGGCTGATTACGGCCGGGCCCGCGATGCCGGCGACGTCGACGGCCGGTCCGCGGTGGCGCCGTAAGGGGCCTGCGGATCGCCGCCGCTGCCGGCCAGCAGGGCGGCGCCGCGGCTGTCTCCAGCAGCGCCGCGGGTACTCTGCCGGGGTTCCTCACGGGCTGCTCCCTATCGCGATAACGCTGGAATCGCGATGACCATCGATGACCGGTATTCTGCATCCGCCTCGCCGCACCTGTCGAGCCTTCGAGCACGCCGCGGCATTCGCGCCGGCGACACGGCGTAATTCCCGCATCGAATATGTGGTTTTACCGCAAGGGCAGCGCAGGATCACACTCGAGCGAGTTCCTGAAAGCCGCATTCGGCGTGGCAAACGCCCGATGCGCGACGAGTCCGGTGACGGCTGAAGCCGGCGA
>JASHQP010000077.1 GCA_030039095.1 Streptosporangiaceae bacterium | reverse complement strand
CCGAGACGCTGGCGCCCGCGGAGGCGGGGCGCGTGGCTGCGCAGGCCACGTCAGCGGCGGCTGAGGCCGTCCGTGCGCCGGGGCTCCAGGCCCGGCTCGCCGCGGTCCCGCTCACTGCCGATGGAAAGCCGCCGCCTGGCCCCAAGGTCAAGGTGGCGGCGCCGCCCGGCGAGCACCCGCTGCTGGAGTTCAGCCATCCAGCGCTCGCGATCACCGGCCTGGCCTGCTGGTTCATGTACGTGTTCGTGCGCTACACGCCGTTCGCCTGGATCTCCTTTGGCATCCTGATGGTCGCGATCACCATCGGGCTCACCTGGCTGGTCCACAACGTGCGGGCGGCCAGGCGTCGCCTGAGGGGGGCCTGGCACTTTCCGCCGCGGCTCGTCCTGCTGCACGGAACGGCCGCCACGGTCGCGATCCTGCTCTCGGTGCTCACCGCGCTCTCGGCGAGCCACGTCTGACGTTCAGGGCCCGCAAGGCCCGGCCGGAACGCGTTCTCAGCCGAACTCGCACGGCAGGTGCTTGATGCCGTTGATGAAGCTGGACAGCAGGTAGTCGGGCTCGCCGGCGGCGCGGATGTCCGGCACGCGGGTGAACAACTCCCGCAGCATGGCCGTGATCTCGCGCCTGGCCAGGTGGGCGCCGAGGCAGAAGTGCGGCCCGGCCGAGCCGAAGCCGACGTGAGGGTTTGGCGTGCGGGTGATGTCGAAGCGCTCCGGGTCGGTGAAGACAGCTTCGTCGCGGTTGGCCGCCTGATACAAGAGCACGGCCTTGTCCCCCTCGCGGTAGGCGTGCCCGTTCATCACGGCGTCGCGGGTCACCGTGCGCCGCATCCAGATCACCGGTGAGACGTAACGGACGACCTCCTCGACCGCGGGCCCGATCCGGCTCTCGAAGTCGGCCAGCAGCAGCTCACGCTCGCCGGGATGCCGGGTAAACAGGCTGAGAGAGTGCGAGATCGCGGTCCTGGTGGTCTCGTTGCCCGCCACCACGAGCAAGACGAAGAACGATGCCAGCTCGGCGGGCGTGAGCTGCTCCCCATCGATATTGGCCGTTGCCAGGGCCGACACCAGGTCGTCCCCGGGTTCCGACTGCCGGCGCTCGGCCAGGCCGGTGACCAGATCGGCGAGTTCCTGGCCGGCGGTGAGGATCTGCGTGATCGCCTCGTTGATGTCCTCACTGATGAACTCCGGATCCGCGCCGGAGAGGATGATGTTTGTGTTCTTCAGCACCATCGCGTAGTGCTCGTCGCCGACGCCCATCATCTCGCAGATGATCTTGAGGGGAAGCCGGGCCGACACGTGCTGCACGAAGTCACAGGGCCCCGTCTCCAGCAGTTCGTCCACGATGGCAGCGGCAGTCCGCTGCACGTCCTCCTCGAATTTCCTGATCATCTTCGGGGTGAACGCCCGGGACACGATCCGGCGCAGCCTTGCGTGCCTGGGGTCATCCATGTTGATCATCGAGCCGAAGTACTCGTTGAACTCCGTCGGCAGGTCGATCAGGCTCGTTGCCCCGGCGGCCGAGGAGAACACCTCGGGATTGCGGCTCGCCTCCGCTACGTCCGCGTGCCGGACAAGCGCGTAATAGCCGCGCTCTGGCGCATCGAACGGCGACTCGGGCGGATCGAAGTACGGTGGCTGCGGCAGGGCCCGCAGCTGTGCGTACGCGGCGTGACGCTCGGCAGGCGGACGCCCCCAGAACTCGTTCTGTGACAGATCGAGCGGGCCGTTGATGGGCTCGGGGGGTGGACTGGTCACGGCGGCGGCCTTCCCGACTAGAACTGCGTTCGGTTTCCCATAGTGGCACCGCCGCGGTGTATCGGAAAGGTGGAACCCCGCCTCGTCTCGCGCCTCAGGATTGGATCGCGGTGCGCCCCCGGGCCCTCCTTCCCGGGCTGGTCCCGGTGCCGCCGCGGCCTCCGGCGTTCACGCTGCCCGTGCCGGCCTCGGCGGCACCGGGCCGCCGCGCGTGCCTGCCTGGTTCGCCGGCCGGAACCGGCTCCCGGGTCATGATGGCTATCGCGACCGCGCACGGAACACCGGTGATCTCCACGACCGTGCAGGCCATCGATGATCCGGCCACCCGCAGCAGCAGCCAGCCATCGCCGTCGGCGACGTCCGCGACGACCGGGGAGGCGGCGGGAGTGCCAGCCGCGGCGAGGCAGGCCGCTATGGCCCTGAGCCGGGCGCCGTCCAGGACCGTCGGCTCACCCCAGCCGCTGCGGAGCTGGTCCTCGATGTCTGCCAGGCCGGGTCCTGGTTCTGGGCCGCCGGCCGCCCCGGGGACCGCCGGCTCCCATGCACAGGCCGCGCCCTCGGGTGCCCGGACGGTCAGCGCGAACCTCTCCAGCGGGCCGCTGCCGCGGGCGGTGTACGTGCCGGAGGGCCCGTCCGCCCCGGTCACCGGCTGGCCGTCGGGAGACGGTGCCGGGTGCGGGACGACGGCGGCCGGCTCGCCGCGATGGACCGCGACGTGCAGGTCGGGGTTCAGCCCCATCGTCACCGCGCAGCGCTCCAGGTAGACGGACAGCAGGGAGGGCGGCCACGGCTCGTCGCGGCGCAGCGGCCCGGCGTCGGCGAGCCGCAGCCCGCGCCACGTCACCAGCGGTTGCCCGGACCCGTTCACCGCCTCGACATCCCAGACGTACTCGGGGGCCCGCGACGATCGCCGGGCCGCGTCCGGCGAGCCGCCCTGAGCCGGAACCGCGACGGCACGCCGCCACGCGCCCGCCTGGCCGGGCAGGCGCTGCTCGGGCACGGCCGCCGCCCTGGTTCCCGCGGGGCTGGTCTCCACGGCCCGGATCTCCACCGCGCCGTCGGCGATGTTCCCGCTGAATGTGACGGCGTCGCAGCCGGACGGCAGCAGCCGCCGGTGCGGAACGCACGCCTGCAGCACGTGCCAGGCCGCGTCGTTCAGGCCCGCGCTGCCCAGGACGAGCCTCGTGTCGGCCACGCCATCCAGATAGCCGAACCAGGGCTCCGGGTCGCCGCCGCTGACGAGCGCCCGGCACGACCGCGAGGTGACCTCGGGAAGCAGCGCCGCCCGCCGGAACTGCCCGGACTGGAAGCAGATCTCCTCGTACAGTTCGGTTCCGTCGATGATTCCACTGTCGTCGGCAGGCATCTCGTCAAGCTCGGGCATGCGCGCGGCCAGCGATCGCAGCGTGGTGCGCGCGGTGTCAGCGCTGTGGAATGTGGCGCGGAAGTGGTCCGTGGCGAAGCCGCTCTCCGCGCACCGCAGCACGGCCGTGACCGTGCCCCCGGTGGCGAGCGCGGCGATCCTGATCAGCGCGTGCGCGTCGTCGGAGCCGGCCGGAACCACCACCGGCGCGTTCATCGACACGGCGGTGAGCCGCCGCATCGGCCGCCCGGCCAGCGCCGCGACGACCTCGGCCATCGCTTCGAGTGCCATCGCCGCTGGCAGCACCGGGATGCCGTCGATCTGGTGGCCGGCCAGATAGGGGTCGGTCCGCAGGGTCAGCCGGGCGTCGCAGACCAGTTCGACTCCGGGGTAATACACCCGGACGTTTTCCAGGAACCGCCCCCGCCACAGCTTCGCGGCCTCGGGGGTCGGCGCGGCTCCGGCGGCTATCGCCGGCGGAGCGGGCACGCCCACCCTGCCGTGCACGGCGGCCCGGCCCGGCATGCCCGGGGTCCCCAGCGTCTTGAGCAGCAGCCGTGCGCCCTCCGTGACCGGGATCGCTGTCGCGCCGGAGGAGGCCAGCGCCTCGGCCAGGCTGTCCCGCTGGCCGAGACCCGGCCCCGACCAGGCGGGCCAGTCGACGTGCAGGGCGCGGCACCGCGGGATGTTGCCCGCGATGCGCTGCGCCTGATCGGCGAGCGAGGCGCTGGCCAGGGCCAGCAGTGCCTCACCGGCCAGCCCGTAGGGCTGCGCAACCGACCCGAACGTGATGATCAGCCGCAGCCGCTTCGCCGTGATCGCGCCAACCAGGCGGTCCAGGCTCGTTACCTCCGCCGAGACCTGGGCCCTGAGCTCGTCTTCCGTGAGGTCGGCGACCGCACGCGGCCCGCCGACGCCGACCGCGTGGGCGACGGCGGTCACCGGGCCGAGTCGCCGCTCGATGCGCTGCAGCGCGCGCCTCAGCGCCGTCGGGTTGGCCACGTCCACGGTCTCGATGGCCATCCGGACCTCGGCCGCCCTGAGCTGCTCCAGGCCGGCCTCCACCTCGTCGGTCTCGCCGGGGCCTTCCCTCCCGATCACGGCGATGCGGGCGCCGCAGCAGGCAAGCACCTGCGCGAGCGCCAGGCCCGCCCCGCCCGAGCCGCGGCTGACCAGCACCACGTCGCCGGGGCCGAGCGGAAACTCGGTCGACCCTGGGGTCTCGGTCGGCCGCATCAGCACCTCGTTCGGGTGGCCTGCGTCGTCGATGACGAGTTCACGGAACGTTCCGGGCTCCGCGGCGGCGAACCGCTGCGCGGCGCGGAGGCCCTCGGCGCTTTCCGGGACGCGCAGCACCGTGATGCCCATCTCGGGATGCTCGGCGTGCAGGCTCGCGCAGAAGCCGGTGAATCCCGGGCCGTGAGAGATCAGCACGAGCCTGCCGGTGCTGATCCCGTCCCGGGCCGCGGCGAGCGCCACGGCGCAGGAGTCGGGATTGCCCGGCTCGTCCACGACGACCAGCGCGCGGTCGGCCGCGGAATCGTCAGGGAACAGATCCCGGATCAGAGCCCCGAACGCTCCGCCGGTGGCTGCTCGCACGTGCCACGGCCGGTCGTCGCCGGGCGGAACAGAGGCAGCCGGGTCGATCGGCCGCAGTTCCTCGGTGAAGCAGCGGGCCCAGGACCTGACGCCCGCCACCGTGGCCGCCTGCGGCCCGGCGGGCGGTGTCGCGGGCAGGGCGCCCGGCGCGGTCACCCTCGGCGGTGTAGCCCCGGCCGGTGCGCCCCCACGAGCCGCTATCGCGCGCTCGATCGGCGTGGTGCCCCGAGCCGTTATCGCGCGCACCGCCGGGCTTGTCGCGGATGTGATCTGGGCTGCGGGTGCGGTGGGCTTGGCGGGTGCGGTGGGCTTGGCGGGTGCG
>JASHQP010000076.1 GCA_030039095.1 Streptosporangiaceae bacterium | reverse complement strand
CGCGCCGGCACGGCGGGCGATGGCGTCGGCCAGCGCGGTCTCGGCGGCGGCAGCGGCCTGGAGGCATTCGCCGTGCAGTGAGGGCTCGGCCGCCACCAGAGCCCGGAACTGGTCCAGCCAGCCGGCCGGCAGGCCGTCCACCTCACCGGCGCCGTCGTGTCCGGCGACGGTCGCCACGATGGCATCGGCCATCGACTCCGCCGCGGGACGGTTCGCCAGGCTGGCCGCCAGCTGGCCGGCCCGAAGGGTGGCAGGCCAGACGACCGCCGCTTCCTTGCTCGGGAAGTAGTTGTTGAAGGTCCGCGGGGAGACGCCGGCCGCGGCCGCGATCTGGGGAACGCGCACGCTGGCCAGGCCGCGCTCCCTGGCCAGATCGAAGGCGGCCAGGGCCAGGGCGAGCCGGGTCTCCTCCTTCTGCCGATCCCGGCGGCGTGCGGGCGCAGTTCCGGCTGCCACAGGTGCTGATGTCACCTCGCCACCCCCGTCGGTCACCTCGCCACCTGGGCCCCAAAGATCTTGCGTATCGCGCATGAACTGCGTACTACGCAATTTAGATTAACCCATTGAGCCGATCATGACCTAGACAAAACGACCAGAGCGAATTAAGTTGCTGGTTGTGACTAGGGGGGAAGTCACTAGAGTCCTGCGGCTTTGCCTATGCGCCGCAGGCGTGGCCATAGCTGCCATAGGCGCGGCCGTCGCCTTCTCCCTCCTCACCGCGCGATCCGCGTCGGCGGCAACCAGTCCCAGCGCTACGACGGCCCAGGATGGGCCCGCCGGCGGCGTCGCCAGGAGCACCTCTTCGGTCGCTGGGGGCCTGTCCTCGGCGACGGGACAGACGACCTCGACGGCCCAGACGGCCGTCTCGACGGTGACCGACTCGGGGTCTGCGTCCAGCACCCCAGCTTCCACACCGACGGCGACAACCAGCGCTTCCGACTCGGCTTCCTCGGCCAGCGGCGCAGTGTCCTCGGCCAGCAGCGCGGTGTCCTCGGCCAGCAGCCAGGCCGCCTCGACGGGCAGCGCCGTGACGTCCTCGCTGACCGGCACGGTGGCTGCCGCTACCGGGCCGGCCTCTTCGACCGTGACGCGCGTGGCGACCGTCGGGAACGCCGTGACGTCCTCGGTGAGCGGCACCGTCTCCGCCGTCACCGCGCCGGCGACCCAGACCGTGACCTCGACCGCGACCCGGGTGGTCACCACCGGCAGCGACACCATCGCATCGGCGGATGGCGCCGTCAGCAGCATCACCGCTCCGGTCACCTCCGTGGTCACCCCGCTGCTCGGCACGACCCACGCGATCGTCACGACGGCGACCAGCACCGTCAGCGGAATCACCACGTCTGCCACCTCGGTGGTCAGCCAGATGCTCGGCACGGCCCACGGCGTTGTCACTCCGCCCGGCGTCGCGGCGACCGCGTCTGGCGGCACAGGCTCTTCCCCTGGCGGCACGGGCAGCGTGCCGGGCGGCACGGGCACCCCTCCGGGTAGCTCGGGCGCCACCCCCGGAAGCACCGCCACCAGCCCCGGAGTCAGGGGCACTCTCCCGGGCAGCACCACCACCGCGATCACCACTCCCGCCGCGTCGGCACGGGCCCACTTCCTTGCCCCCGGCGCCGTCACCTCCCGGCCCGGCGCCACGGTCCAGCCACCGGCAACATCGGCCGCCGCCGCTTCACCGAGGACCGGCCTCGCAGCAATCGCTGCAGGGCTCCCGTCTCCGGCTGCCCTCGCAGCAACCGCAGCGGGCCTTGTCGGCCTCGGCACGCTTGCCCTCGGCCTTGGCCTCGGCGCCGCTCCTGCCGGATCGTCCGGAACAGCCGGGCCCAGCAGCCGGAGGAGGCGCTCCTCCTCAGGAACCGGCGGCGGCACCGCTCCGGTCGACGGGCCAGCGGCCAGCGCGAGCGCCGGCCCTGGCGGCTCGGGAGGCTCAGGCGGAACCGTTGCGGCCTTCCTCAGCGCCTATCTCTCTCCGAGCGGCCTGTTCTGGGCCGTCGTCAATTCCGGCCGCGTTCCTACCTCGACACTCGTCTCCGCGCTAGAGGTTCCGGGCTAGCCGGCTGGCCTCGCCAGTCAGCCAAGTCAGGGCCGGATCAGGCCCGGGCTAACCCAACAACCTCAGCAAGGAGTTGCGAGTCATGCATAAGATCCTGACGCGCTCTGCGGCAGCGGCCGCCGGCGTGCTGGTCCCAGTGATCCTGGCGGTCTGCGCGCTGGCCTGCGCGGCCCCGCACTCGGGCGCCCAGTCCAACATGGGGAGCCAGCAGACCCTGTCCAAGCTCGGCCTGAGCTACGGTCACCACCACAACTGCCGTCACCACGGCAAGCGGAGCTGGTCGCGGTCGATGAAGGCATCGCCGTGCACGCTCAGCGCCCAGTTCAGCTTCTGGCTTTCGGGCAGCCAGGGCGCTGGTCATGCCCCGTCGCATTACGGCGACCCTGGTGCATCGCAGTCCGGCAAGCCAGGCACGCACGGCACGCGGCCGTCAGGCACCCAGCCCGGCACGCCGCCGACCGGCAGCTCGCCGACCGGCACCAACCCAGGCGGACCTGGCACGCCACCCACCGGCAGCCAGCCGACCACACCACCCACTGGCACCCAGCCGACCACACCGCCGACCGGCAGCTCGCCGACAGGCAGCCTGATCGGCCCGATCCAGGTCGCACCGACGACCAACACGCCGGTCTCGGCCGACTCCACCGGGTCCAGCGGCACCGTCACCCAGACACCCACCGCAGGCAGCACCGGCCAGTCAGGAACCCTGACCGGACCCATCCAGGTCGCGCCCACGGCCAACGCGCCAGTCTCAGCCGCGAACCAGAGCACCGGCAGCGGCAGCGTCACCCAGACGCCCACCGCAGGTGGCACCAACCAGGGCCAGAGCACCGGCGGCCTCACCGGGTCGATCCAGGTCGCGCCCACCGCCAACGCACCGGTCTCAGCGGCCAGCGGCGGCTCCGGCAGCGGCACGGTGACCCAGTCGCCGACGGCGTAACTGTTGAGGGCCTGGCCGTGCAATACCGGAAACGGAGGGGATCGCTATGGCGGCATTAGCCAGCGGCTTCCGGCCGGGGCGACGGGGCCCCGGCCGGAAGCCACGCCTCGAGGAGGCTCAGCCCCACTCCGCCTTGACATCGGCCTGGTGGCCAGCGGGAGAAGACAACTCCGAGCGTGAGCAACACGTCGGCTCAGGACGATTCGAACGCCCGCTTGCTCGTTAGGACGGAGCCGTGCTGTCCCCTGCACTATGAGCCGGTGCTCCCAGGAGGACTCGAACCTCCACTGCCAGCTTCGGAGACTGGCGTCCTATCCCCTGGACCATGGGAGCGAGGTGCCGGAACCTGGTGCCGACCCAGGTGTGCCCGGAGGCGGCGGTTTTACGGGCCGTTTCCGCCGGACCATCGGAATAGCCGCTGACCTGCAGGAACTCCGTTTGGTGCCGGGAGTGAAGGCTTCTCTGTCCGCTATTTGTCCGTGCTGGCGAAGGCAGCCTGGTCATCTCACAGCACGTTGCGGATCTTGTCCTGGTAAGTCCAGCTCAGTCCTGCCAGCCGGTCGCGCTAGCGGTCTGGTCGTCCGGCGACGCGACGGCCAGGTCGCGGCGGCGATCGCCACTGAAACGCCGATCGCAACTTTCTCCGGTGTGAGGCGGGAATAAGTTGCGATGCTGGCAACTTGATGTCAGCATCGAGACCTGGGACGGAGGTGCTGTCATGGCCGAGGGCAAGACTGGGTCAGCTGCACTGGGCGCGGCTCAGGCTCCGGCGGAATCTCCCGAGCCAGAGGACTTCGCCGCGCAGGTCGGTGCTCGCGTGGCGGAGGCTCGCAGACGGCGGCATATGAGCGGCACCGAGCTGGGTGAGGCCGTCGGGCTGCGCAAGGATCAGATTTCCAAGATCGAGTCTGGCCGCCGGCGCCTGGACGTCGGCGAGCTGCCCCAGGTGGCCGCGGCCCTTGGCGTCACGGTGCGCCATCTTCTCGGCCAGGCTGAGCGGCCCGCCCTGGCGGCCGCTGCCCGGCTGGCGGCCGGAGCGCCCTCGGAGGCTCTGCGCCCGGCCCGACGGAGAGCACGCCAGCTGCTGGAGATCGAGGATCTGCTCACGCAAGTCACCGAGCTGCCCCCGGCCAGCGCCAGCACCAGCGGCGCCAGCGTGGCCGGACAGTCGCGAGCCAGGTTCAGCGACCTGCCCCGCTCAAGGGCCGCCGCCCAGCGCCAGGGACGCGACCTGGCCGAGCTGACCCGCCGCGAACTGGACCTGGGCACCGACGCGCTTGGGGACATCGCCGCGCTAATCGAGCAGAGCTTCGCAGTGGACGTCGCCCTGTCGCCACTGGGCACCGAGGCCGACGGCCTGTGCGTCCACAGCGGTCCGTCTGCTCTCATCCTGGCCAGCACCGACTTCCCCGACGGCCACCTGCGCTTCACTCTCGCCCACGAACTCGGCCACCACCTGCTGAACGACCCCGACGACATCATCGAGGAAACGGCCGGCGACATGTTCGCCGACAACGCCAGGGAGTCCCGGGTCAACGCCTTCGCCGGCCACTTCCTCATGCCCGAGCGCGGCGTCCGGTCCGTGCTGGCCTGGCTTGGCGAGCCGCCCGGCCAGGTCAGCGACAGGTCAGCGGTCGCGCTCATGGAGCATTTCGGCGTATCCATGGCAGCGCTGGCCTACCAGCTCAACATCCTGGGCATCCTGAGCTTCGACGAGGGGCAGAAGCTACGCAGCCGCGGGGTCGCGTCACTGGTCAGCCTGCACCGCGATGTCTCCCCATCAGGAGCCGCGACCGCCGTCAGGCACGTCCGCCGCCCGCCGGAGCGGCTCACCCGCCAGGCCCTGGCCGCGGCCCGGGAGCAGCGCCTTGGCTTGTCTGCCGTCTCGGTGCTACTCGAACGCGACGACGACGACCAGCTCTGGGACGAGATCATGGCAGGCCGCTCCGAGGGCCCCGTCAGCTCCGGCATTTCCCTGTGACCAGCGCGCCGGCCGAGCCGGCCGCCGGGCCCAGGCGCCAGGTGTGGTTCCCCGACACCAGTGCCCTGGTAACCCTGGCCGTGCATCTCCCGTTACAGCAAGCTGTCGTGGCGACACTGTCTACTCACGACCGGGTGCTGGTCGATGCAGTCGCCGCAGAACTGCATGGGCTGGCAGCTACCGCCGGGCCGGTCAGCGGATGGGCCGGGACCGCGCTCAAACAACTGGACTGGCTCGGCACGCCGGTCCGCGTCGATGACCCAGTCGGCACCAGGCTGGCAGTCGAACTGCAGGAACAAATCGCAGGCGGCCGGGCACTGTCACACCCGATGCAGCACTACGGCGAGGCAGCAATCATCTCCCTGGCATCGCGGGCGCGACGTGTACACCTCGGTGCTGCCCGACATGGCACGCGCGGCGGCGGAGGCGACGGCGGCGATGATCCCCCGCAGGCGCGCGCACTCATGAACTCCCAACGAACTCCCAGGAGCACCCGGCAGCGGAGCGCTGGAAAAACGGCAGAGCGTCTCGTGCAGGTCAGTAGGCGTACAGGCTGGAGCCGGTGAGCGGATTCGAACCGCTGGCCTGCCGTTTACAAGACGGCTGCTCTGCCAACTGAGCTACACCGGCGGGAGACTCGTGCATGGTAGCCGAACCCGGACCTGACAGGCGCACCCGCGCCCTGACCAGCAGATCTGCCGTGCTGCCCGACAGCAGTGGTGCGGGCTCTGCCGTGGAGTAACGCACGAGCAACGCGAGCCGGGGCTGCTGCCCGGCGGGCATTTGGGCGATGTCGTGTTGCCGACGTGGGTAGCCTGGCGAGACCTCCTACGGTGTTATGAGCCGATCACCCAGACCGGGGTGGCTCGTGTACACCGCCACACCTCGTTGGAGTCCTGGGTGACAGTCGAAGGCAGGAAAACCAACAGCAATCGCGGCCGCCAGCCTGAGCGGCCCGCCACACCTGCTGAACAGCGCGAACAGCGCATGCGCGAACGCAAACGTGCTGCAGCGGCGCGCAGCAGGAGAAACCGCGGCCGCAAGCGTGCAGAGGCGGCCGCCCGGCGCGAGGCGGCCAGGAGGCGCGCGCGCCGGCGCTGGCTGCTGATCGGGACTGCGGCGGTGGTCGTGGTCGGGCTTGGTACCGCCGGGCTCATTTATGCGAACCGGCCACCTTCCACCGCGATCGGGGTTTCTGGAGCATTCGGCACCAAGCCAACGGTCACGATTCCCAAGGTCGATCCGCCGGCCAGCCTTCAGGTGAAGCATCTGATCAGCGGGCACGGCACGCGCGTCGCCAAGGGTGATCTGGCTGTTACAGATCTCACCGCATATACCTGGGCGGGCACGGCGACCAAGAAGGTCAGCGAGTTGTCCACCGGCAAGCCGGAGCCGCTGACCGTTGGGTCGACCATCTCGGGGCTTGACAAGAGCCTGGAGGGCAGCCGGGTCGGCAGCAGGCTGCTGATCACCATCCCGCCGAAGGACGGGTTCGGTTCCAAGGGAGACAGCTCACTTGGGGTTACCGGCAAAGACACCCTGGTCCTCGTTGTGGACGTGCTGGGCTCCTACCAGAAGACCGACAGCGCGTACGGCACACATGAGGCGGTCACTGGGACCGGGCTGCCAACGGTCGGCAGCGCATCTGCTGGAACCGCCCCGGCGGTCCACATACCTAAGACGACGCCGCCGACCAAGCTGCAGGTCCAGACCCTCATCCAGGGCACAGGGTCAATTGTGAAAAAGGGCCAGCTGCTTATTGCCCAGTATGAGGGTGTGATCTGGCGCAACGGCAAGGTTTTCAACTCCACGTGGAAGAGCGGCGCGCCGGCCGGCTTCGAGATTGGCGAAGGGCAGGTCATCAAGGGGTGGGACGACGGCCTTGTCGGCAAGCGGGTCGGCAGCCAGGTGCTGCTCGTGGTGCCACCCGCCGACGGCTACGGAAAATCAGGTTCCTCATCGGCGGGGATCAAGGGCACCGACACCCTGATCTTCGTCGTTGACATCCTCGGCGCCTACTGAGCCCCTCTTCGCCACGCGCCCGCACTGACGCTGGAGCGAGCGCTGCCCGAAGCCTCCCGCCGGACGCTGCGTTATGTGATGACCCGGTAGGTCAGATGGGTGACGCCAGGACCGCCGTGGCCCGCACGGCCTCAGGTTCGGTGCCGCTGGGGAATGCGGCCTATTGCTGAGGTGCGGGTGCGCTGGCCGACTCGCCAGGGCCCATTTACGCGGATTCCGGACGCCACCCAGGACGTCGAGGCTGTCTCGTCAGTTTGCCCTGACGGCACCTCGCTGTCACGACGCACCGAATTGCTGGCGCACAGCCTGGAATCCCTGTGATGTTGCATCAAGGACACGTTCCAGGTCATGGCCAGTATGAGCAGCGGAGACGAACCAGTTGTGGCACGGGTGCACGATGACGCCATGGTCGACCACTGTGGCGCAGAATGCGTGCGCCTTGGCGAAGTTCTCGTCGTCAGCGAAGCGCAGGCTGGGCATCTGGACTGGCCCGGTCTGGAACACGGTCAGGCCGGCTGCCGCCGCCTGGCGCTCGAGGCCCTGTCGCAGCTTGGCTCCGAAGCTTTCCATCGCCGGAACGGCACTTTCGTCGCGGATCGCAGTAATCGTCGCGATCGCTGCCGCCATCGGAACAGCCTGGAACCAGAAGGATCCCGTTACGAAGATCCTGGAAGCAGCCTCGGCGAGACTGTGGGATCCCAGGATTGCGGCCACCGGATAACCATTGCCGATTGCCTTGCTCCACGCGCTCAGGTCAGGCGCCACGCCGATCGGCTCCCAGCTGCCTCCGTCGTTGAGGCGGAAGCCTGCCCGGACCTCGTCCATGATCAGCACTGCGCCAATCCGGTCACATAGTGCACGCAGCTGCCAAGCGAAATCAGGGTCGACTAGCTCCTGGTCGAAGCCCGCGTCGTGCTTGAACGGCGACACGATGATCGCGGCAACATCGCCGTCGGCCTCCTGTACCGCTCGCTCAACGCTCTGCGTGTCGTTGTATTGGTAATAGGAGATATTCGCGCGGTCTTCCGGCGTGACGCCCTCGAGCTTCGGAGAGCACCATGGCGCCGAGCCGTGATAGGCACCTCCTGCGGCGAGAACCGTACTGCGCCCCGTCGCTGCTCTGGCCACCATAAGGCAGGTTGTAGTGGCGTCCGTGCCGTTCTTGGCGAACATCGCCCAGTCAGCGTGCGCGACTCGGTCGACGAGCAGTTCGGCAGCCTCGACCATGCAGGCTGCTGGTCCTGCCTGGGTATCGCCCTGGGCTCGCTGGGCAGCGACAGCCTCCTCGACCTTCGGGTGTTTGTGCCCGAGGATGACAGGGCCGAAGCTGCACATGAGGTCGACGTACTCGTTGCCGTCCACATCCCAGACGCGTGCACCTTCTGACCTCTGGTAGAACTGCGGGTACGCAGCAGGCAGCATGTTGGTGCTGAGGTGCCCGTACATGCCGCCCGGTATTACCGCTCTGGCCCGCTCGCGCAGGGCAGCATCCGCCGTGCGGGTCCGGCGCTGACTGATGACCTCTGTCACGATCCGGGCTCCTTAGCGTTGATGACGACCGTCCTCCCCTGAATGAGGTTGCGGCGCGTGGGCACTCATCTGCCTTCGGCTATCCGCGTGATTTCGGCGGAGATTCCGTCGCTGTCCAGTCCGTAGTGCCGGTACAGATGCGCTGGCGGGCCAACGGGAACGTACTCGTCGGGCACACCCATGCGATACAGAGGGCAGGACTCGCCCGCTGTCACCAGGCAGTCGGCCACCGCGGAGCCAAGGCCGCCGATGAGGTTGTGCTCCTCAGCCACGAGCAGGCCGAGCGGGCTCGAGCGGGCAATCGAGACGATGGCCTCGCCGTCGAGCGGCTTCAGGGTATGCACATCGACGACGCCGACCGAGACCTCCCCGGCCCGGTTGGCCGCGTCGGCCGCCAGCACTGCCGGAGCTACCATCGCGCCGTAAGCCAGCACGGTGATGTCACTGCCGGCGCGCAGACGGGCGATCGTGCCGAACCGCCAGGGCGCCACCTCACCCGACAGCGCGCCGACGCCCTCCGGGCCGTAGACGTCAGGGTCGCGGCCGCGGCCGAGCCGGAGGTACACCGGGCCGTCGACGTCCACCGTCTGCCGCAGGCATTGCTCCAGGCTGGCGGCATCACAGGGCGCTACGATCGACAGTCCTGCGACCGGGCGGAGCATTCCGACGTCTTCGGTCGAGTGGTGCGAGGTGCCGTAGTACCCGAGCGAGAAGCCGGCATGGTGCGCCAGGATCCGTACATTCAGGCCCGGATAGGCCAGATCCGTGCGGATCTGCTCGGCGCACAGCAACGCCGCGAACGAGGCGAACGTCGATACGTAGGGCACGAGTCCAAGGGCCGCCATGCCAGCCGCCATCGTCATCATGTTGTGCTCGGCGATTCCGACGTTGAAGAACCGTTCCGGCCACGCCAGGTGGAATTCGTGCGTGCCGTTCGAGTACTCCAGGTCAGCGGTCAGCACCACAATCCGGTCGTCGGACGACGCCATGTCTGCCAGCACCGGGCCGGCCACGAAACTCGTGCTCCGCACCGCGGTTCGCAGGCTCCACGAGGCCGGGTCTAGTGAGACGCCCATCATGACTCCTCAGCGCCCGGGTTGCCGAGCCCGGCCGCAAGCTCCCGGAGCACGCGGTCGCGGTCGGCCGGGGCGAGCCAGCCGAGGTGCCAATCGCGGCTCTCCTCCATGGACCTGACACCTTTCCCCTTGACGGTGTGGGCGATCACCACTTGCGGGGCGCCCGGGACGGCGCAGTCCGCGACAGCCGCGGAGACCGACTTGGCCACCGCCTCCGCGTCGTGGCCGTCGACCTCCGTGACCTCCCAGCCGAAGGACTTCCACTTCTCGCGCAGCGGCTCGAGCGCGAGTACCTGCTCGGTGTCTCCGTCGAGCGAGAACTGATTGCGGTCCACGATTGCGCAGAGGTTGGACGCCCGGAAGTGAGCAGCCGCCATGGCTGCCTCCCAGTTCTGTCCCTCGTGCAGTTCGCCGTCCCCGAGCAAGACGAACACGCGGACCGCGGTCAGGCCGCGCAACCGGGCCGCGGCCGCCATGCCGAGTCCGACCGAAAGCCCGTGCCCGAGAGATCCGGCGCTGAAGTCGATTCCGGGCACGTCACGCATGTTGGGGTGGTCACCGAGCGGGTTACCGAGCCTGGTGTAGCTATCGAGGACTCCTGGCGGGAAGAAGCCCCAGTCGGCCAGGACCGGATAGACGCCAACGGCCACGTGGCCTTTTGACAGCACAAGGCGGTCCCGCTCGAGCCAATCCGGCTCCCCGGGCCGAAGCCGCATGACCTGGTAATACAGGGCAGCCAGGATCTCGGCAGCCGAGAAGACACTCGAGTAGTGGCCCGTCTTGGCGATGTCGATAAGGCGGACGGTCTCGCGCCGGATGAAGGCTGCCCGTTCCGCGAGGCGAGTAGTTTGTGTCATTGCTGACCCCCCGTCCTTGGTTCCCGTCCTTGACTAGGTGGTGCTCTGGTAGCTGCCGAGCGCCGCGAAGGACTGGCCGGCAGCGGCCGGGGACAATCTGCAGGCCCGTGTCGGCAGATCTCATTGCCCCTCCGCCACGGGCATCCAGACCGACCCTGAATCCCCGCTCGCTTCTGCCGCTGCGATCACGTGCTGGACCGCAAGTCCGTCCTCGAAGGATGGCGCGGGATCCGAGCCGGACGTAATGCACAGCACGAAATCCCGCACCTGATTGACAAAGGCGTGCTCAAACCCGAGCACATGGCCCGGTGGCCACCAGCCGGACAGGTAAGGATGATCCGGCTCAGTGATAACCATCCGGCGGAACCCCTGCGTGCTGTCGGTTACGCCATCGCCGAAGAACTCCAGCTCATTCATCCGTTCCAGGTCGAACCTGAGAGTGCCTCTGGCACCATCGATCTCGAACCGCAGGCAGTTCTTATAGCCACGGGCAACTCTGCTGATGTCAAACGTCACCGGGAACCCTCCCGCGGAGATGCCCAGGAGCACAGCGGTGTCATCGACTGCGGCCAGCGGGCCTCCGTCAGTGCCAGGCAGCTGATCCCCGGGCCCGTTAACCGGCACGCCCGGATCGTGGCCAGCCATCTTGACGCACGCAATTCGCTGAATTCGGTCGGCACACAGGTACTGGAGCAGATCAACGAGATGACATCCCAGGTCGCCGAGGGCACCGGAACCGCCGGCGCTGCGGTCGAACCGCCAGGAGTGCATCACGCCGGAACTGCAGGCCCAGTCCTGCAGATACGATGCGCGTACCCGCCGCAGGCCGCCTATCGTGCCATCGTGCACCAGCTGCCGGGCGACGGCCAGCGCCGGCACACGCCGGTAGTTGTAGCCCACCATCGACCTGATCCCACGAACACGCCCCCGGCGCGCCGCCACGGTCATCGCCAGGGCATCGTCGACCGAGTTGGCTAGCGGCTTCTCGCAAAGAACGTGCTTGCCCGCCTCCAGCGCGGCAGCGGCAACTTCGGCATGCAGATGAGGCGGAGCGCAGATATCAACGATGTCCACATCGGGGCGCAGGATCACCTCCCGCCAGTCGCTCACCGCGGACTGCCAGCCGAGTTTCGCTGCGGCGTCGCGCGCACGTTCCAGGTCGCGCCCGCAGACGACCTTCATCGACAGTTCGCACGGCAGCGGAAACATATGCGGCGCCGTCCGCCAGGCCAGCGAGTGCACCGCGCCCATGAAGCCATGCCCTACCAGGCCGATCCCAAGGCTCTGCTTTGCCGAGGGCGACCGCATCGCCAGCCCGCCAGTGGCTGCTGCCTGCTCTGGAAGCCCGATGCCTGCGTCAGCGGTCACGGTGCTACACCGTCAATCACGATCTGGCCCCCGCAGGCCGCTGCCTCGTAAATCGCGTTCACGATGACGCTCCGCAGGAGCGCCCGTTCGCCATGATCCGGCGGGCCTACCCGGACCTTTTCCACAAACTCGTGAATGGTCTCGCGGTGCGATGCGACCCCCCGCACGTCGACGCGCTCGGTTACCGGCAGCCCACGCAGGCTCTTGCTGATCTCCAGCGTGTCGCCATCTCCGGTTTCGGACAGCTCCGCCACCGCGTCCGCCTGGGCACCATACAGGGTTACTACTAGGCGGTCCCTCTCGCTGCCCGAGTAGGTGGCCCAGCTGGCCTCGAGAATCGTCATCGGGCCGTCGGCAACCCGCAGCACAGCGACCGCCGAGTCCTCTACATCAAAAGGCAGTCTCCCCGCCGGAGCTTGGCTCAGGATGTCAGCGGAGGTCATTGCCGTGACATCACCGCTCACCCGGTCATCGAGAAGATAGAGAACGAGGTCGACCAGGTGAACTCCGAGATCCACGAGCACACCCCCGCCGGAGAGAGCCTTGTGGCCGAACCAGGTGCCGGCAACCGACGAGTCCCGCCGCAGCCAGCTACACCGCACGCAGCGGATTCGCCCGAAGAAACCCGCGGTCACCAGCTCATGCAGCAACTGGATTGCGTGCCGGTGCCGGTAGTTGCTGACAACCTGCAACGTCTTCCCGGCCGCGCGGGCGGCCGCGACCATCGCCGCAGCGTCCTCCAGCGTGCATGCCATCGGCTTCTCGCACAGAACATTCGTGCCGGCTCGCAGCGCTGCTATCGCAATGGGAGCGTGCAGATAGTTCGGCGCGCACACGCTCAGCATGTCTAGGTCTGCCGTCGCAAGCAGAGCCTGCCAGTCGTCAAACAGCGCATCAACGCCGAACTTGCCGCCAAGAGACTGCAGCCGGGACCTCTCCAGGCCCGCCAGTGCCACTGGCTGCACTCCGCGCTCAGCCGCATAGCTGGCGAGATGTTCCTCTCCGGCCCAGCCCACGCCTATGACTCCGGCACGGAGGGCGGAAAACTCGTTCCCGGTCTGGGGCCCTGCTGCCATGGTGGCCGGATTAACCGCGCTCATATCCGCCGGCCGGGCTCTCAATAAACCAGTCTGGCCCACTGTATTCAGGGGCGTACGGTCGCCGGAGTATCCCGGCCGCAGGCGCAGCCCACAAGGCGGCATTGGCCAGGACCCGGATGACTCCCTCGTTGTGGTACACGGGATAGTCTTGATCACCGGGCGAGAAGTAGAAGACCCGGCCCCGACCACGATAGAAGCAGCAGCCGCTCCGGAACACCTCGCCCCCGCTGAACGAGCTGATGAACACCAGTTCGTCCGGCACCGGAATGTCGAAGAACTCGCCATACATCTCCTGGGCCGGTATGACGAGCGGGAAGGGCACACCTCGCGCGACGGGATGGGTCGGGCTGACCGCCCATACCAGCTCGCGGTCACTGTCGTTCCGCCACCGCAGGCGGCAAGAGGTCCCCATGAGAGCCCGGAATACCTTGGAGAAGTGAGCCGAGTGCAGCGCGACAAACCCCATGCCGCGGTGCACCCGGTCGACGATCCGCTCGACCAGGGCGTCGTCGACAAGGTGCCGCCGCTCGTGATCCCACCAGAACAGGACATCCGTCGTATCCAGCACCTCCGGCGGCAGCCCCTGGCCGGACTCGTCCAGGCTGGCTGTCCGGACTACGAGCGCATCGGGTTCCAGGCGGCTGATCCCCGCTGCGATCTGGGCATGCAATCCTTGCGGGTAGCTCGCCTGCACTGCGGGATCACTGCGCTCGGCGAAGTATTCATTCCACACGGTCACGTGCACCGTCACTCGTTACCACCTCCGGTATGTCCAGCGCGTGACCTCCCTGCCCTGTACGAGGGCAGCCTGAGGGCACGACATGTCAGCGGATCGTTGTCTGCGGCCTGGGTTAGTTGCCCCGCGATTCACACTGCGGCCTCGCGGATGAACCGGCAAGAGGTCAGACAGGAGCCAGCAAAAGCTGGACGCCCCGGTCTTCTAGCATCTTCCGGGCCCTCTGGGAAAGACCCTCATCCGACACGACGACATCGATCGACGAAATGTCTGCGACCTTGGCAGTGCCCATCGTGCTCCATTTGGACGAGTCCGCCAGCAGAATTACCTCACGCGCGGCCTTTACTATTGCCCGCTTCAGCCTCGCTATTTCCAGCGATACTTCCACGATATCCCCGTCGTCGTCGATCCCGTGCGCGCCGAGAAATGCCTTGTGCGCCGGTACCTCGCTGATCTCGAATTCGGCCATCGGCCCCGCGCAGCTCATCATCTGCGGATCAAGCCGTCCGCCGATCGCCACCACGTCGAGCTGGTCGCTTCGGCAAAGGCGGGTCGCCAGGGCGATGGCGGGAGTCACGACGGTCAGTTTTGGCATCGAAGCGACGTACGTGCCGAGTTCTTCGACGGTGGTCCCGGCGTCCAGGCAGATGGTCTCCCCCGCCCGCAGCAGGGTCGCGGCGAGCTTGGCGATGCTGGCCTTGGCGTCCGGGTTTGTTTCCTGCCGGAGCGAGAACGGCACGGCCGACCGGATGTGCCGTGCCGGGGCGGCCCCGCCGCGGCTCCGCTCGACGACGCCGGATTTGGCGAGGTAGGCCAGGTCAGCCCGGATGGTGACCTTTGACACGCCGAATAGGTCGCTCAGCCCGTCGACTGTGGCGCCCTGCTGCTGAACGATGTGGTCGAGGATGCGCTGCCGCCGCATGCTGGACGGAATGATCGGAGCCTGCCCGTTTGGCCCGTCCTGCGCGAGCGCCTGCTGCGGCGCCGCCGCGCGGGTCTCTGTCATTTCTCCCCCACGCCCTTCATCCGGAGGAAGTCGGCCGGAGTCTGCTGCCAGGTGGTCCGGGCGATCGCGACCGCGTCTTCGAATGTGTACCAGCCGTCGCGCACGCGCCCCGCCAGTACGCGCCCGGCAATCCGTCGTACCATCAGTGCCTTTGCGTAGACCCACTCGATGGTATAGGCATCCGAGAAGAAGCCGATATGCCTTGGCATGGGAAGCATGTCCAGCCGTTGTTCCAGTATGCCATGCATAATGCTTGGGTAAAAGTTGTGCCACCAGTATCCGGCAATGGCAAGGTTTGGCAGTTCACGGGCCAGGGTGCAGACGGCCTGGTTCGCGTGCGCAGATCCGAGCAGGCAGACGAACCGCAGGCCTGTATACCGGGACATCATGTCGCCTAGCTGCCCGGTGGTCGCCTGGCTCAGCTCGCTGCCGGTCTCGTACGGGAGCGGCTCTGCCCCGGCGCTGAACATCACCGCGACGTCCGGACGGTTTCGTTCCAGCGCCTGGAGGAACGCGTCGTTGATGAAGCTTGCGAAGACGCCCTGCTCGCTGGCCGATGGCGCGGCCCGGTTCCGGAGCGCCGCGTCGAACTCGGCCGGCGTCCCCCGAGCATAGGAGAAGCGGGTCGAGAAATGCGTTCCCATGCACATGAGGTTGTCCGGCATCGCCTTGACATACCAGTCCACGGCCTCGATGGCGTCGGCCGCCGACCTTATCGGCCGCTCGGCTGGCGGCCACTCAGACGGTCCGATCTCCAGCGGCGGAGTCGGTTCAGCTCCCCAGCAGCGCTCGAGCTCGTATACCGGTGCGTCCGGATGCCCCCAGGTGGCTCGCGTGAACATGCCCCATTCGAGCGAGTAATGCAACGGAACAGGTGCGCGCCGGCTTCCGCGGCGCGCATATTCCGTTGTCGATGCCGATACGTTTGCCTTCTGCAGCACCGAACGGGCCCAGTTCGCGTCGCTGCCCTTCTCCCGGATGATGCCGTCGAGGCGTTCCCAGTTGGCCGGGGTGATCGGCTCGTGCCAGTCGTAAAGGTCACGCAGGATGGCCCTGAGCATCCACGCGTTACTGGTGTTGGCGATCCGGGCAAAGTACGGCGCCGCCCGCTCGAGCCGGCGTGCTGCCTCCGACGGGTCATGCGTTTCCGGAACGCGCTGGCCGTCCGGGCATCCCGCCGCATACAGATCACTGATAACCATGTGGTACAGCGCGACATCGGCCAGTCCGCGCGCGGCCAGCTGATCCTGGCTGAGGTGAGTGTGCACGTCGGCCATCGGTACCTCGGCCAGAGCCTGACCGAGGTTGTCGCTGCTGGCGCCGTTCATGAGACCTTCACCATCCTAATCGGGTCGGCGAGATGTTCGAGTGCTTGCCTGAGCTCGGCGGGCGGGATCAGCCCGGCCCGCAGGCCGTCACGGCGGGCGGCCATTCCCGCCATGACCGTCGCGGTGCCGATGCACTCCAGCGGCCGCTGGCCGCGCGCCAGCGCAACGGAGTACGCGCCGACAAAGACGTCACCGCAGCCGGTCGTGTCTCTTGCGGTGACCGGATAGGCAGGCAGGTGGTACACCTGCGCGCCGCCGGGAAGCGCGTAGTAACAGCCCTCCGCGCCGGCTGTTGCGATCAGCACCGCTGTGTGTGCGCCGATCAGCTGCTGAACCGCATCGGCCGGGTCCTGTTTGCCAGCAAGCTCGCGCGCGAGCCCGAGTGGCATGATCACGTGGTCAGCGATGGCGAGCAGCCGCCTGGCGCAGCTGTCGCTACCCTCAATATCCGCGACGACCGGAACGCGGCTCGCACGGGCCCGGAGCACTGCTGGCACGCACCCTTCCAGGCCGCGGCCATCGACAACCAGCAGCCGGGCGGTACGCAGTACGCGTTCGGGGACCGGGGCCAGCGCGCCGTGCGGCTGAGCGTCGTCAAAGTAGACCGTCCGGGTCCGGCCGGCCCTGGAGACGATGATGGTCGACATCACCGGCCTGGCCCGGTGATCGTAAACGACATCCGACACATCCACTTGCTCACTGGCGAGCTCTTCCCTGACCCGGGCAGAAGCGGGGTCGTCCCCGAGGGAGGCAAAGTACTTGCAGCGAGCGCCCATCCGCGCCGCAGTGATGAGGGCAGCTGCCGTGTTGCCGCCCACCTGCGTCAGCCTGCCGGTTACCCGGACCTTCCCGTCCGCCGGCTGAGGGTCGTCGATGTAGATGATGTCATCGATGGCGCATGAACCGACCCCGAGAATGAACCGGGCGGCGTTGCTGGCGGTGGTTGTCATGCCGGCTCGGTGTCGGGCATTCGGGCGCCGTCGCTGGGGATCCAGGCGCTGAGTACTGGCGAGTCCGCGGCTGCCGCGGCGGGATCCGCGCTCGCGAGCGACAGGGCGGCGGCGGGTTTCTCGAGATCGTGAACGACGGCCTGGAATGCGCGCATGGCCGCCTGGGGGTC